>PUNW01000062.1 GCA_003552665.1 Spirochaetaceae bacterium
ATGGCCGTGCGCGGCTTCGCGACCGGTTCGCGTGAGGCGCTCACGAGCTCAGTTGCGCGTACGCGACGGCAAGCTCCGCGGCAACGCGCGCATTGTTGTAGACCAATGCCTTATTGGCTGCGACGCTCGCGCCCTCGGTGACCTCGTGCAGTCGGGCAAGCACGAACGGAGTGACGTCCTTACCGCGGATGCCGCGACGATCGGCTTCTGCAACTGCCTCTGCAATGCAGCCGTTGATCAGCTCCGGCTCCATCTCGTGCTCGGCGGGGATAGGATTCGCGATTACCAGCCCGCCGGTCAACGCCAGCTCCCACTTCAGCCGTAGCGCCTCGGCGAGGACCGTCATATCGTCCACGCGGTCGTCGACGGGGTAGCCGCTGTCGCGCAGATAGAAAGCCGGAAAGGCATCGGTGCGGTAGCCGATCACCGGAACGCCGTGGGTTTCCAGAACCTCGAGCGTCAGTCCGATATCGAGAATCGACTTGGCGCCGGCGCAGACTACCGCGACGGAGCTTCGGCCCAGTTCCAGCAGATCGGCCGATACGTCGAAGGTGTGCTGCGCCTGACGGTGGGCTCCGCCGATACCCCCGGTAGCAAAGACCGCGATACCCGCGCGCTCGGCGGCGAGCATCGTGGTCGCCACGGTGGTGGCGCCGTCTCGACCGGTCGCGAGAATGACCGGGAGGTCACAGCGGCTGGCCTTCCGGATACCGGACTGTTCGCCCATGTAGGTGAGCTCGTCGTGAGATAGGCCCACGCGTACTTTCCCGCCTATTACGGCCACGGTCGCCGGCACGGCGCCGTTCTCACGGATGATGCGCTCCGAGGTCAACGCGCTCTCCAGATTTTCGGGAAACGGCATGCCGTGGGAGATGATCGTCGATTCCAGCGCCACTAGCGGCCGGCTTTCGGCTAAGGCTTCGCGTACTTCTTCCGAGAGATGAATCCGTTTATGCATGCTCAGCCCTCAAAACGATCGACCTCGGAGCGCAGCGGGATCGAGGGGCCGGCGCCGCCGCGGGTCACCGAGATGGCGGCGGCACGCTGTGCGAAATCGACAGCCTCGTCAAGGGGGAGATTCTCGGTGAGCGCTACCGCCAGGGCACCGCTGAAGACGTCTCCGGCAGCGGTAGTATCGAACGGAGTGACCGGGTAGGCCGGTCGACGGACGACCGTACCGTCTTCCTGCGTATAAGCGACCCCGTCCCCACCGAGGGTGGCACAGACGCGGCTCACCCCCATACGCCGTAGCTCGCCGACGATGCGCTCGAGCTCATCCGCCGACAACGGGGCGTCCGGGTGCGGCCGTCCGGTCAACGTGGCCGCCTCCCCCGCATTCGGTGTCAGGTAACTGACGCCGGCCAGCGTCTCGGCGCCTAGTGAGACTGCCGGAGCCGGGTTCAGGAGAACCGGAGTGCCGACCTCGCCGGCGACGCGGACCGTTTCGGCAACCACCTCGAGCGGTATCTCCAGCTGAAGGACCACGAGATCCGCCGCGGCCAGCTGGCGCCGATAGGCAGCGACATCCGCCGTGGTCAAACGGTGATTGGCGCCGGGGTCTATGACGATGGTGTTCTCGCCCTCGCGAACGGTGATCAGGGCAACGCCGCTCGGGCTGTCGTCCACCGCTATGACGTCTGCGGTGTTTACGCCGGTAGCGCTCAGGTGTTGAATGAGCTCGCTTCCGAAGGCGTCGTTCCCTACCCGAGCGAGCAGGCGAACCTCGCCGCCGAGCTTCGCTGCCGCGCAGGCCTGGTTGGCGCCTTTGCCTCCCGGCGCAGTCATAAAGCCGTGCCCGATGACCGTCTCCCCCGGTGACGGAAACCGCGGCGAGTGAATAACGAGGTCCATATTGATGCTTCCGACCACAACGATTGCGCCCATCTCCACACGTCCCCTGTTTATGAGACGCATTATAGTGGCGAGACTTCCTGAACCGCAAGTACGGGAACTGCCGGACCGGCGATCTGCGGGCGGTAGCCGCCGGCTCGAAATCTCACTATATTTCCCCCAATCATGAATGACACAGCCTTTCTAAAAGGGTACGACGTCAGCACGTACCTCGGCGAGTTGCGTAACTATCGGTCGCTCGTGAAGAAGCTCTACCAGCGGGCGGAGCCGGCTCCCGAGCATGTAACCGCGCTGAAGCATGGCCTCGCCGTTCAGGTGCAGCCGGTGCGGGCCACGGTGATGACCGAGGACTGGTGCGGGGATTCGGCGGCCAATCTGCCGATTATCGCACGCCTGATGGAAGCGGCGGGCGTGGAACTGCGAGTGCTGCGCGGTAGCGAACTCGGGGAGCTGAAACTGTACTACGAGGGTGCCGGCGTGACGCATATCCCGGTAGTTTCGCTCTGGGACGGCGAGTGGCGCGAGATCGCGCGCTGGGTCGAGGCTCCGGCCGTAGTCGATCGCAAGAAAGCCGCCTGGAAGGACGCTCATCCGGAGTTCATCCGCTTGTACGAACAGCGGGATGTTGATAAGCAGGCGGCGAAACAGTTCGCTCAGCTGTATCGAACCTTCCTCGACGAGATGGTTCGCTGGTATGAGGGCGGTGACTGGCGGGAAACCACCCGAGAGCTGGTCGAAGCGCTGCCGGCTCCCGCCGGTTGACCGAGTCGCAGTTCCGGTCGTGCGGTGATAGGTCCCCGCTTGTGAAGATCGGTCCTTGCTTATGGTGATCGGCGTGTGATTCGCCGGCGCTCGGCTTGACAGTGAGCGGTAAAGGGCGGGAGAATTACTGAAGCGGAGATACCCGTCATGGAGCGCCCGAATCTTTATCGCCGCCGCGCAGTGAGGCTCGTACTGGTGGCGGTTGCGGCTGCTTACGCTGCCGGTCACCTGGCGGCCAACGAAGCGTTTGTCGAGGTGGCAGGCGGAGCTGTCTCAATGCGTCCGCCGGAAGAGACCGAAATCGAGCTGGCTTCAGAGACCATTCGCATCTATCTTTCAGCCAAGGAATACGTAATCGACGCGTCGTTCGTTTTCAAGAATCACGGTAACACGGTTACGCTGGACGTCGGTTTTCCGCGGTACGACTATGGGACTCCCGAGACCGCCCAGTTTCGTGACTTCCGCACCTGGGTGAACGATCAACCGGTGAGAGCACGCCAAATGCCTTCGGCGAACGACGTGGCGGCCGAGATTCGTTCCTGGTATGTCAAGCAGGTCCGCTTTCCCGCAGATGAGCTCACCACAACGCGGGTACGCTACCGGTCTGCATACGGACGCGACCGCCTCATGCGCACGGTCGAGTACCTCTACGGTACCGGGCGCACCTGGAGTGGGGATATCGGTCATCTGCGCGTGCAGGTGTTCAACAGCGGAGTGTTATGGGTGGACTCGTTTAGATTCTCCGAGCCCCTGCCGGTTGCCTTCTTCTCGCTGGAGGCCAACGATTTCGAGCTGATCGCCGAGAACGTCGAAGCTGAGGAAGACGATGTGTTTCGTCTTGCAATGGAACGCGTCCCCTGGTGGTTGAGCGATAGCCCGTCCGCTTCGGAGCAGGACTGGATTTTTGACCGTACCGAGGTGAAAACCGAAAACCTGCGGCTGCTGACCCTCGCGCAGCTGCGCATCTTTCGCAACACCTTCTATGCGCGTCGGGGCTTTGATTTCGGCGACGGAGAGCTCGGGCGGTTTTTTCGGCAGTTTCGCTGGTACAGGCCACGGACCACCGACGCGAAGGGGTTGCTCAACGCGGTCGAGGAAGAGAATGTAAAGCGCATCGTCGCCGAAGAAGAGCGACGCCGCACGTTCCTCTTCCGCTAAGCGGCCGGGATGGTTGCCTGAGACCGGCAGAGGCGGAAACGGCTCTGCCGATCTCGACACGAAATCGATAACGGCGGTTGAACGCAACCACTCGCGGTCAACCGGCGGCTCAGCGCAACGGCACCACCCCGATGCCGTGAAAGTCGCTGCGTTCGATCTCGGCTTCGGGTTGTATAAGCGCCGACTTCTCGCGCGAGCTCACCTCCAGGACCGCAACCCCCGGCGTGCTGCCGGCAATCTGGTGAGGACCGCTGCGCTGCTCGGGCCCCCTCAAAGTCACAAACGCGAACTGCCCGTCGGGCGAGAAGGCAAGAATATCCGGGCTTTCACCGGTCCAGTCGATTGTGTCGACGACGGTGCGACTTGCGGGGTCGATTACGATTCCATCTGAGCTGGCACGGTTTACCATCCAGAGCTCAGTTCCGTCCGGGGTTGTCCAAACGCCGTGAGCATCCTGCCCGTGGCTGGACCGGCGGATCTCCCCGTTCTCGTCTTCGAGCGGTTCGTGCCTATCTGTGTCGAAAGCGTACCAGTGGCCTTCCTCGAGTGATCCCCCGTTGAGAAACATGGTGTGGCCGTCGGGTCCGAGGACGGTCCCGCAATTGACCCGCACCTCTCCTACCGGGTAGACCTTCTCTACAACAAGCTCGGCGGTGTCGACAATGACGAGACCGCCGTCGTCGAGTTCCGGACCGAGGGTTACGTATGCGTAGCGCCCGTCGGCAGTGTAATCGTGGCAGATGGGCCGGGCGATGATTTCGCCCTCGTCATTCTGCGGAAACTCGTCTGCCCGCGCCTGCACTCGCGGATCGGCACGTAGCTCGAGGGTTCGCCCAATCTCGAACTGTTCGTTCTCAAGATCGAGCAGGATCTCGACAATGGTCCCGTCTTCAATGACGTCCACCAGGACCTGTTGGTCGCCGGGGGTTACTGCGGCCATGTGGGACCCTGGACCGGTGTCGAGCACCGCCAAGACTTCGCGGTCAGCTACGCGCAACACTGCTGTGTTGCCGCCGGCGGGGCCGGCGACGAACGCGTAACGGTAGTCGGACGTGAAGTCGATCATATGCGGCATCTCGATTTCGGCATCCGGATACGCACCCAGGTCAATGACTTCAGAGACTGTGAACCGGCCGGCCTCTGCTTCGTCCGGGACTATGATATGAATTTTGTTCGTCCCCTGATCCAGGGCCCAGACTTCATACGCCGGTTCGGCAGCAGACGCGCCGGCCGCACCGAGTAACGCGAAAGCTATAGTGATCATCACAACGGTAACCGCCGGTCGAGCGTAACCCCGTGGGTCGGGGCGCGCCTGCAGTCGCGGCTTTCGAGTACGCGTAGCATCATTCATCCACACGGAATCCTCCTTACGTCTGAATATCGAGAGCGGTCCCGCCCTCGACCGACATATCCGACGTCTATTGTTGAGTATTACAATAAACTTTGTCAAGCTTTGCGGTTCAAACCGGGAAGGCGAAATAGGTCCCGAGCCCAACCGTGAACAGCCATGCACCGTAGAGGGCGTGTTCGAGCGAGGTTACTGTTATCGAGCGGCTTTCGAGGTAGGTTACGGCGAAGAGAATACCGCCGCAGAACGCCAGTGCATAGACAAGGGGATGGTCTATGATGGTATGAGCCCAGGCGAACAGGACGCTGTTGACTGCGACTAGAAGCGAAGCGTTAGGAAACAACGGCGCGTAGCGTTCGAGAAAATATGCCCGAAACACCAGGGCTTGCGGGTAAACCGACAGCAGGCAGTACACGGCGAGAAATGTTACCCAGAGCCGAGGGTGATAGCGGGGGGCGCGAAACAGAAGCTCCGGCGCGAAGGTTGCCACTGCTATCGTAGACGAGAGCGCAAAGGCTCCGAACACTCCAAGCACGCCATTCCACCGCGAAAAGCGGGCAAGGCCGAGCGAGCTTCTTCTCAGGATTCGCAGACGCCGACTCTGTACGATCACATACGCCAAGCCGGCAAGGATCACGACCGTTCGTTCGACCCGGCCGTCCTCGGCCAAAAAGTACGCCGGAATCAGGAGATACAGGACGACCAGCTCGAGTATGAGTCCGATCTGTTGTGCCCGAGCGGCGCCCGCAGGTTTCGAAGCGATCCCGTCCCCGCCGCCCACTATGCGGCGTGCTCGAGGTCGCGCTCGATCTCTGTCTTCAACCGTTCAAGCGCCTTCCTCAGGCTGCGAGGACCTGCGTCAAAATCGTAAGGCTTGTCATGGAGTGCGCAGACTGTACCGAGGACTTCGCCCTGAACCTCGATGGGGTACCCCAAGTAAGTGCCGAGTCCGAACTTGACGAGATCCTCGTTGCCGCGCCACTCGGAATCGGCAGTGGCGTCGGGTACATGCAGCGGCGCGCGATCATTTACCACTTGCTCGCAATAGAGCTTATGGCATCCGGGGTTCACGCTCTTAGGTCCCTCGTCTCCGGGATGGTAGGTGTCTCGCTTAGGGCCGGCGCTGACAACAGCTACCATATGTGTGGGAGTAGAGCGCATGATCAGCAATGACTGAATGCCGCTTTCCGAAGCAATCGACTCGAGCTTGTCGCGCCACTTGGTCTCGAATCCGTCGTAATAGTGTTTCCCGAACTTCATAGGTCCTTTCCCATCGAACGATGTTTTGCAGGCCGCCTCCGTGGAGGAATACAACCTGTATATACAAGTATAATGCGCCAGGCCGGCGATGGCAATTGTCTTGCCTCAAACCGCACACGGGGGCGGCTCGGTCTTCACACGTTCAACGACGCGGCGAGCTCGGCCGCGTTCTCGACGATCAGCGTTGGGTACGTTGCCTCGAGTGTAGTGCGGGTGTGATTCCCCCAGGTAACTGCACAAGTGAGCGCACCGGCTGCATGTCCCATCTCGATATCGAAGGTTGTATCGCCGACCATCAGCAACGAGGCGGGCGAGAGCCCGAGCCGGTCAGCGAGCGCCAGCAGCAAGTCGGGATACGGCTTCTCACGCTCGGCATCTTCAGGTCCGGCAATAATTTGAAAATAGCCTGTGAGACCTACATTCGCTACCATCTCGTCGAGTGAGTCGTGACTGCGGCTCGAGGCGATCGCTAACGGAATGTGGCGTGTCGCCAGTGCTTGAATGACCCCGGGGATACCGGGAAAGGGTTTGATATCGTCGAAGCCGAGCTCCTGAGAGACCTCACGATGGGTGGCGATGCTGTGTTCGAGGTCGAGCTCGAGCTCGAGGGTGTCGGAAACCGATTGGAACGACCGGCGGAGCGGAACCCCGATCGTTGCGGTGATGCGCTCGGCATCCGGCACCGCCATCCCCAGCCGCCGGAAGGTCTCCTGATACGAGCGCACGATATGCGTTCGGGTGTCGGCTATAGTTCCATCGAAATCAAAAACAACCGCGCTCGGCAGTGGGTTAAGCTGTGGCATGACGCCACTGTAGCCCGCCTCTCCGGCAGGGTCAACGGTGAGCCGGTACCCCGTAACGGGCAGGCTTCACAGCAAGGGCAGAATGTCACGGGCTTTCAGCGCCGCCTCGGTGCGGTTCGAGACCCTGAGTTTGCGGAACAGGCGCGTTACGATATTGCGCACGGACTTCTCAGCCAGATTCAGGAGGCCGGCGATCTCCTTGTTCTGATAGCCCTCGGCGAGCAGCTGCAGCACCTCACGCTCGCGGGGAGATAGGGGGCTGCGCTCTTTAGCAAGCGGATCCTGGTCGGCACCAGGCTCGGTCATTGCTTCGGCGGGAATAACACGGTCTCCGTAGTGAACGGCAAGCACCGCTTCCCTGATTACGGCGCCGCGGCCGTCGTCACTGTCCGGCAGTCTGACGTCGAGCAATACCACGTCAGCATGGGTAACTCCGACAAGTTCCTCAGCGTCCGCCAGCGTCGCTGCCTCGCCACTGACACAAAATCCACTGACGCCATCGAACAAAGACCGGATACCATGGCGCACGACATCGTGGTCATCGACCATCACCAGCGTAATCATGACCGTTGCGTACTCTCCCGGTTTCCAACCAACGGCGCGGCTGTCTCTATCACGGTTCCATCACCCGCACCGTTGCGCCGGATCGAGACCGAGCCTCCCATCCGGCGACTCCGTGTATGGATTGACGCAAGACCCAGGCCTTCCGGCCGGGCGTCGCATTTCTCGATGCGCCGCATCTCGACGCGCCGCATAATGTCGTGATCCTCCCGGTGGAGCGGTTGTGCAATGCTCGCGGTCTTGAGTGAGACCTCGGCATTGTCCAGCAAGCGAATCAACAAACCGCGTTGCCGGCACTGCTCAACGTATACCTCAAAGCGATCGGCCTTTCCGTGACGGACACCGTTAGCTACCGCCTCCACCAGGATCGAGGTCAGGTCGAACGGGCGCTCGACCACGGCCGTACCGTTTGCGGCCAGGGCTTCGGAAAACACGACGCTGATCGAAATTCCAAAAGCCTGCTCGAGCCGCTCCATCTGCTCGGTGACGGTGAGCGCAAAGGTGCTGAGATCGCACGGTGCACCGTTTGGACGATAGACGAACGCGCGGATCTCAGGGATGGAGTCGTTAATGGTGTTGCGGACGCTCAACAGCTCGCGCTCCTCGGCGACAATCTGCTGTTCGCGGAGGTTGCTCAGCCGATCTTCGCGCGCATCGCGAATCTCGCTTGCTATGCGCACGAACGCAAACCGCCGATCATCGGGATTCGGGCCCACGCCTGCGGGCGGCCATGGGCGTTTTCGAGACCGATTCCGAAGCGCAGTAGGAACCAGAATGAGAACGCGTTGAACCCGGTAAGCAGGTAATGCGCCACCGGCTGGGCGGTTCCGAAAGCCTCAATGACCAGGAGCATTGTCCACCATTCGACGATACCATGCGTTATACCGAACCATTGGAGGTGGCGCAGTTGCCGAAACAAATATACCAATTCCACTTGGGGGTACAGTTTACCATGAAAACAATAGTCAAACTCGCGATTGCCCTCGGCGTAGTCGCGGTGATTTCCGCGGCGCTGGTGGCTGCCGGCTCGCCCGAGCCCGAGTTCGAGCGTTCCTACGCCGGACGGTACCTCGGCTACTCCTGGCGCGGCGAAGCCGGTGGCACCGCGTTCGAAGATGCCAGCCAGTATATCAAAACCGTGTTGGAGCTCGACGATGACGGCATCATCACCGATGCCCGCATCTGGTTCTTCGTGCAGCGCGACGGCTTCTGGATTCCACGCCGGAGCGGCAATGCCTACGTCGCGGTAGAGTTCGAGGTCGACCCGACGCCGGCCACCAGTCGTATCGATGACTACGAAGACGGCGACTCGATGTTCACCGTCCACACTGCCGACCTGATGTCGTTCTATGCGGCGGCAGTCGATTCGGACGGAACCGTTGCCGCGGCCCTGGTCTGCCCGGTTACGCGTTACATCTTCGAGATGAAGTTCGCTTCCGACTACGACTTCAGTCGTGAGTTCGGTGAGCTTACGATCGGCAGCGGCGAGATCGTCCCCACCCATCTTACTTCCGGGGCTCCCCTGGTACGGCCGCAGGAGTGGAATGAGCTTGCCGACAAACACTTTCTGAACATCCACTATTGGTCGCACGTCGCCAATGATGTGGGCGTTCTCGGCGATATCACCGCTTCGTCCTCGGTACAGGCCCTGCTCGAGGCGCTCGGGGTGAGCTTCTCCGGCGGCGAGCCGCAGCCGCTTGATCCAAGTTACGGATAACTTCGGCGTAGGCGGCTGGAACGGCAACCTGAACGCCATCGCTGAGAACCTCATAGGGGTGGATGCAACCGGGAAGACCTCGCTCATCGATTGGTCGATTTCGCGCTTCGGTGACGCCATCGACGACCAGAACCGTTTTGGAGTGGACGTTCCAAGCGGTGCAACCCGCACGGTACAGGACTCAATCGACACCATCTCCGGTGCGACGGTTCGCGTCTCGCGAGAAGCTACCTCGTATCAGCGCGCGCTCGTCGCTGCCGGCATCATCGACGAATCGGACGTCGTGATCGGCCGATTCTAACCCACCCGCCCGTTACCGCAGCTGCCGGAGCGGATGATGGAGTTGAAATCATCATCCGCTCTTCGATTACTCGAGAGCCGGAACCACAATAAATACCCCTTTACTTTATATGGACGATTTACAATATAAGAAAAGTGATATAGTCTGAAACTGCGCTTCACGGCCGAGGTGAAGCAAAGCTTGTGACCGCTAAGGGGTAACAGTATGCAGCAGGCAGTTATCAATCTGGAACCGAAATTCCACCTCAAGACGAATCGGATCTACACGCGTTGGCGGCGACACGCGTGGTTGCTGGTGCCGATCATCGCCTTCGGGTCTTTGTATTATCCACCTTTGGGTCTCGGAGTCGCCCTGATCATGCTCGTCATTATGATTTCCGGCGTGTTTCAGGGGCGCTACTTCTGTGGCAACGTTTGCCCGCATGGCAGCCTCTTCGACCGCCTGTCGCTTCCCGCGTCACTGAACGCGAGAATCCCACGGCTCTTTAGTTCGTCGGCGCTGAAGTGGGGCTTTTTCGGCTTCTACATGCTGATGTTTGCCGTTCGACTGGGGCGCGTTATGCCGTTCTGGGGCGACCCTGAGTTTCTCGGGCGCTTTGGTGCTCTGATGGGCCGGCAGTACCTCACGATGCCGACGATTGTCGGAGCCTCGCTCGCTTTCCTCAATCCGCGCACCTGGTGCTCGTTCTGCCCGATGGGAACCACCGGGCAGTTGATGTACAAGCTCGGCAAGGCGCTCGGGGTCAACAGGAAGACCGACCGGAAGGTGACGATTGCAGCGCCCGAGAAATGCCACACCTGCGCCACCTGCGCACGGGTCTGTCCGATGCAGTTGGAACCGTATAAGAACTTCGATCTCAACAATCAGTTCAGCAACGAGGCGTGCATCCGCTGCGGCACCTGTGGGGCCAACTGTCCGGCTGATCTGCTGTCGCTGGCGACCGAGAAGCAGGCCCGGGAACTGAGACGGGGCACTTCACTTGAGGGCTATGAACAACGCCGGCCGGTGACCGCCAAACTGGAGAAGATTACGGCCCTGCGAGAGAACGTGCGGGAGCTTACCTTCACTACCAACGGGAGCTCGGGCTCCACGCCGGGAAACGGGTCAGCCGCGACCGTCGTGCGCCCCGCTGCCGCGGTTGATGGCGCCGTGCCCGCCGCCGACGGCAATAACGCTGCCGGGAGTGACCCCGCCGGGAATAACGCTGCCGGGCGTGACCGGGCGGCAATCGAGTATAAGCCGGGTCAGTTCGTGCTTGTTAAGGTCAGTGACGAGCCGGAGGTATTCCGCGCCTACTCGATCAGCAGCACCGATCCCGCCGATCCGCATAGCATCTCGGTCACGGTCATGCACAAGCCGGGCGGCTTTGGCTCGAAGGCAGTATTCGGGCAGTTCGAAGAGGGACAGGAGCTGCAGCTCGAAGGGCCGATGGGCAACGAGTTGGTGGTGGACAAGAACGCCGCGAAGGTACTCCTTATAGCGGGAGGAATCGGCGTTACGCCGTTTGTTCCGATCGCCAAAGACCTGGTCGAAAACCCCGGAGCTATTGAGCAGGCTACACTGCTGTACGGCGTCAACAAACCCGACGAGTTTCTGTACGACGAGCACTTCCGCGAGCTTGCTGAGCGTAGCGAGGCTTTCAGCTATGTTAGGACGGTGGCATTCCCGGATGAAGACTGGGAGGGCCACACCGGCTTCGTGACGGCAGTCCTCGAAGAAATGGACCTCAGCGATCACAAGATCTACATGTGCGGACCGCCGCCGATGGTGAGCGCCGTAACGAAAACTCTGCACAGGATGCACGCCGAGGGGCGCGGGGTCTCCGAGGAGTACGTTCACTACGAGACAGCATCCTGAGTAATGTGAGGATAGTGGTGCGAAGCTTGTTGCGGCCATTCGGCTCAAGTGGTTGCACCGGTAGTCTTTAAACCGCCCGTAGCGGTGCTTGTTTTCCCGGCCGATGCTCGCGTTCGCCTAATCGTTTAGGTGCAAAGAGTTTCAGCTAACCGCGCAACAAGCTTCGCACCACTTCCTAATGTGAACACTTGAGTGATCGGCGAGGCGGCTTTACCGGCCGGCACCGAAGCAGGTATCCTGCGCACAGGATGAACATCGTGTCGCTCATCAACATTGGGAAAACCGTGGGCAACGGCCGGCTGTTCGACGACGTGACCCTGGGGCTGGAGGAAGGCGAGAAACTGGGCTTGGTGGGTCGCAACGGTGTCGGCAAGTCGACCTTGCTGCGGATCCTTGCCGGGAAGCTCGAGCCGGATGAAGGCGAGGTTGTACACAGCCGCAACGCGCGCATTTCGCGGCTGGACCAGCGACCGGGGTTTGCTCCCGGCGTGACGGTGGAGCAGCACCTTTTCCCCGAGCTCTACATAGGGGGTGCGTCTGCGGTAGCGTTTTCGCTTGATGCGGAGGAGCAGGCGGCCACGCTCCAACGCTATCAGGCCTTCTGTACTAGGTTGGGGATCGATGATATGCGCGCCGAGCTACAGACACTGTCCGGCGGTACGGTCAAGAAGGTCTCGATTGCGCGCTGCCTCGCCTTTGAGGCGGATCTGTACCTCCTCGACGAGCCTACTAACCACCTTGATCTCGACGCAATCACCTGGCTCGAGCAGTATTTGGAAAGCTCGAGTGCGGGTTTCGTGCTGGTGACCCACGATCGCTACATTCTCGACGCGGCGTGCGATACCATCCTGGAGATCGACGGCGGTGAAGTGTTCCGCCATCCCGGCAACTATTCAGCGTACTTGGAGCGCCGGGCGGAGCGCCGGCGGGAGGAGAGCGTCGCCGAGCAGCGGCGCCGCACAATTTTGCGGCGTGAGCTGGAGTGGCTGCAACGCGGTCCTAAGGCGCGCACCGGAAAGGACAAGAAACGCAAGGAGCGCGTCGGCGAGATGCTCGAAGCAGCTCCGGAGCGTGAGGCTGTACTGCAGGATCTCCCGGCAGCACAGCGGCGGCTCGGCAAGAAGGTGCTCGAGCTCGAAGCAGTGACCAAGTCATACAACGGGCGACCGGTGATCTCGAAGTTTTCGCACCGGTTCGCACCGGGGGAACGAGTGGGGGTCATTGGCCCTAACGGCTCGGGAAAGACGACACTGCTCGACCTGATTGCCGGGAGAACGGAGCCGGATCACGGGACAATCGAGTGGGGCGAGACGGTTGCGATCGCCTATTTCGACCAGACCGGAAGGCGCTTGCCCGGTGAGATGACGGTGCTCGAGTATCTCAAAGAGGAGGCCGAGCGCGTTCGCATTGACGATCAGACCACAGTCTCAGCCGAACAGTTCCTCGAGCGCTTTCTCTTTCCGCGATCCATGCTCGCGCAGCCCCTCGAACGGCTTTCAGGTGGGGAGTTGCGCCGGCTGTACCTCGTGCGCCTGCTCGCGCACGCACCGAACTTTCTGCTGCTGGACGAGCCGACCAACGATCTGGACCTCGATGCCTTGCGGGTCGTTGAACAGTACCTCGATAGCTTTGCCGGCTGCATTCTCCTGGTGTCACACGACCGGGCGCTGCTCGACCGCCTGACCGACTCGCTGTTCGTGTTAGACGGCAGCGGCGGGATTCGGCGCTTTGTCGGAAGCTATGACGAGTATCGCGACGCGGTCCGAGAGGACTCGGCGCGTTCCGGAAACGGGGGGCATGGCGGAGGCGGCCGGACCGCGCAGGCGGCCGCGCGCGCCGCGCAGGGAGCCGCGCGCAACGCGGGCAAGGCGATCAATCGCGAGCCGAAACAGGGGTTATCGTTCCGCGAACAGCGCGAATATGAGCAACTGCCTGACAAGATCGAGGAAACCGAGCTCGAGCTCGCTCGGCTTGAAGCTTTGTTTCAACAACCGGAGCAGGATCCGGCCGTCCTCGAGCAGAATACGAAACGCTACCACGCGCTGCGCGACCGGCTCGAGCAAATGACCGCGCGCTGGGAAGAGCTCGGCGAGCGTGCCGGCGAGTGAGCGTCTTCCGCGCTCTAGCGCCCGTTCACGGCGCGGGTAAGGTGCGTGCAGGAAGGGGGCGCGTCTGAATCAGCCGGAGTCGCGCCCCATGCGTTCAAACACCTCTTGCTGCGTGCCCCGGAACACTCCCGGAGCCTCCATTTTGATACTGACGAGAGCTGCGGCGTACCGCAGTGCCTCGTGGCGATCGTGGTGCAACTGCCGAGCAAGATAGGCGGCGAAACAGGTGTCTCCTCGCCCGGTGCGTCCGGACAGGTTGCGCGGGGTGAGCGGCGCGCGATGACGTTCGCCGTCGCGAGTCGCAAGGAGCACCTCGGTGTTGTGCGTGATCATCACCTCGGAGGCTCCCATCTCCAGAAGCGCGGACGCCGCGTCGTCGCGATCAGTGTACCCGGTAAGCAGTTCCGCCTCCGCGGCGTCGGTCTTGAAGAACGTGACCTGGGGCAGGTATTCACGCTTGGCGACCCAATCGCGGAATACCAGTCGGCCGCCGTCCGACGCTCTGACCACCCCCTGGGCATCAAGTGCCACCGGCGCCCGGGCGGCGAGCTCCGCTATGAGCTCGTCGGGGAGCTCCCCCACAAACAGCCCTCCAAGATGATAGATACGGGTAGGTTCGGATGGAACCTCACCCGGCTGGAAAGGCGATGCGGATTGGAGCAGGGTAACGGTGCGCCGCTCGTGGTCGGCGGTTTCGTAGCGATTGTGGATCGCGGTGGTCGCCGGGCTCTCGAGAACGACTACCGCGGCCCCGTTCTCCGCGAGAATCGCAAGCTCGTCGCGGTCGGACTCTGCGGCCTTGGTGATGACCAGCACAGACGCGCCGGAGCGCGCGGCGGCGGCCGAGGAATAGACGACCGGTCCGCCGATAATATGCTGAACGCCGGCCGGGTCTTCAATGATGTCCTTGGAAACGTGCCCGATCATCGTGATGTCATACATGCTGTGCCTCTTACTGGTGGTCGAATTCTGGGGGTCGAACTACACTACCCGAAAGATTGCATAGTTCCAGTTCAGGACCTGCGCGTCAAGGTAGCGCTTGTGCTCGCGAAAGACCTCCTCGTAGTGTTTGAGCTTGCATTCTTGATCGCGTACCGGCGAGTGGGGAACGACAATGTAATCATAATCCTGCAGGGTGCCGTACGGCTCCGTATCCGCCAGCGGCTCTCGTGAAAACTCGTGCTTGGTGCACACCAGAACTTTGATACCGCCGCAGTCATGCAGGATCGCCGACTTCACACTGCGTTCGCGGCCGGATTCGACGTACAGTCGGCCGTCGCAGACGCAACTTGTCCCCTGAACGACCACGTCCAGCTCGGCACCGCCGAGCTCGTCGAGTCGGGTGCCCAGGATCGTACGCGTGACCGGTTCGAGCTCGCCGCCGAGCGTGAATAACGACAGCCGCTCGTAGTTCACGTTGGAGTTCAGGAGCTTCTGTATGAACCCCGCGTTGTGCGTGTAGAGGCGATAGCGATTCGTGCCGGTGTGCGACTTGTTCGCAAAGATAGTCGCGAGATGATACACGGTGCTGCCGGCTCCGAGTAGGACATTGCATGGACGGTCAGGGCCAAGCAGCTGTGCGCGCTGCGTTATGAAATCGTAGGTTCCGTTGGCAATCTTGATCTTCTCGGTAACGTAAAGGTGCTGCTTCTGATAGAAATCCACCATCGGAGCATACAGCGCCAGCGCAGTCTCCCCACTGCCTTCAACCGGCTTCCGGCGCTCGAACAGTGGAACTCCAAGCTCATCCTCATAGCGCCGAAGCTGCGTGTGTAACCAGTGGTCACTGCTGTAACTGGTGCCGTGGCGCTCACTGAGGTGTTGTCGAATCGTAGCGACCGCAAGTGAAACCTCCCAGATCGACTCCACATCGCTGCGCTCGAACTCTTCCGACAGTAGCGACAAGACCGCCATCACCAGCTCTTCACGCTTCAGCCGGTGTTTGCTTCCCCCCGCGGCAACTTGCGAACTCATGTGCGTATTATAAGCGAAAATTGCATGCTATGCATTGGAGGTCAGTTAAGAGCCTTCGATCTAACAGAACACAAACCAGATTCTGATGCAGAGGCCATCAGGCGATGCTAAACTGAAGCTGAAGGTTCGGCGAAGAACAGATCCTGAAAAGGAGGGAAGTACCTATGACAAAGCGTTTATTGGTGTGTACCGTGTTGATTGCGGCAATTGCGGCGGGTCCATTATGGGCCGGAGGGGCTGCGGAGCCTGATGAGGTTACGCTCACGATTGCCGGACGTGACGGAGCTTTCGGCGATGCGTTGGATATCGCAGCGGCCGAGTACAGCGAACGGAATCCCGATGTGCAGTTCGAGATTCTCAAGCTCTCAGGGCCTGAGCTGCTCGAGCAAACGGTTATCGAGCTTCGCGGCGGTACCGGGGAGTTTGATCTGGTCATGATTGACGACCCGTTCCTGCCGCAGATGCAGGAAGCAGGCTGGCTGGTTGACCTGGAGGAGATGTATGAACGGCATGGTGTGGAGATCGACGATGATCTGATAGATAACATCGTCACGCTGGGACGGTATCCGTATGCTGAGGATGGGACCTTGTACGCGCTGCCGTATGTCGGTAACGTCTCTCTTTTTGCCTACCGCGAAGATCTCGCCAACGACTATGGGTTCGATGACCTTGAAACCTGGGACGATGCCCTGGAGTTCGCGCGCCTGGTTCACGAAAACGAACCGGATATCTCGCCGGTTCTCTTCCGCGGAGTGGCCGGCAATCCGATTGTGACCGGGTTTATGCCGATCTTCGCTTCGCACGGCGCCCAAGTGCTGGACGAAGATGGAAGGCCCGCATTCGACTCGCCCGAGGCGCTTGAAGCTGTCGAGTTCTTCCTGGAGCTGGCTCAGTACGCCCCTGAAGGCGTTGTGGCCTACGAATCAGCACAGGTTCGCGACGGGCTTCTCGCCGGCACCGGCGCGATGGCTATTGAGGTGTGGCCGGGTTGGATCGGCGATATGGAGGATCCCGAGGAGTCCGAGGTGGTCGGTTTGGTGAACGTCAGCGCTCATCCGC
>PUNW01000257.1 GCA_003552665.1 Spirochaetaceae bacterium
GACCAGTTTCCGGCGCGGTCCTTGGTGACAATCCGGAAGTACCACGGTCCGTCTTCATCAGCTTCGAGGGACACGCGCCGGGTATCAGGGCCGAACCGCGGTTCGAGCGGCACCTCGGCATCCGGGTCCTGACTCCAGACATAGTTGTACGCGGCGATTCCGGAGGGATCCGGCGGCGGCTGCCATGCGATCTCCACCTCATCGCGCCGTGAACGCCCTCCCGCGGTAAAGTTCACTGGGGTGACCCGCGGCGGACCTACGCTCTGATCCGGCTCAAGGTAGGTCAGCGCGGTTCGGTTCGGAGCCACCCAGTTGTGCCAGAACACGTGAATGCGATTGCCGAAGCGCATCGGCGTTGCGAAACGCGAAGCACCCGATATAAGACTCAGGCTCTCTTCCATCCAGGTTTCGCCTACCCGCCGTGACACAAACACGTTGCTATTGCCGCGCGGGTTGTCGAACCACAGGACGTAGGGTTCATCCCGGTCCACAAGAATCCGAGGGTTGTTCGCCACCTCCAGCCGGGTAGTCACCGCTTCCGGCTCGTGGATAAACCGGCCTTCGTTATCGAGCTCGGCGTAGTATATCTGCGGCGTTGCACCGGCAAGCCTGCGCTCCCAGGCGAGCGCCAGACGACCATCTATGTTCTCGAGGACCGGACGTTGGTTATCGTAGCTGAAGTAATCCTCGGCTTCGTTTGAATCGTAGAACTCGGTCACCCGGCGGGGATCACTCCAGGTTCGCCCGCCGTCTTCGCTGTACTTGTGATACAGCTGGTAGTTGACCCGCTCGCGCGGATCGACGCTCTGGAACACCACATGTTCGCGGCCATCCAGGGATGCATGCGTCGGCAGGAAGTTCAACCCGAGCTCCCGTTGTTCCACGAGCGCCTGCAGCTCGCTCCAGTCGCTGCCGTCGCTCGAAGTGCTGTACAGGATACTTTGAATCAGCCCGATATTCTGACTCACGAACAGCAGAAGCCCACCGTCCTCGGTCTTGAACAGTCGCGGAGAAACGATCGTAGTGTCCGACTGAACCCCGCCGACATCGTCGAAGGTGCGCCCCTGATCGGTCGAACGCATTACTCGCGTCTCGGTCGGCGAGGTCGTCAGCGCCACATAGAGGTGATCACGGTCGTCAATTCGGGCCGAGAATACAACCGGCGGCGATTCACGCCGGTACTCCACCGGACCCACGAAGCGCCGCTCGGTTTGCCAGTTGCGCCCGTCGACCGTCCGCCGCAGGCTGAGATAGATCTCACCGCGGTTGTCACCGGTAGGCACCACCTCTTGGTATACGACTACCGCGAACTCTTCGCCCGCATGGCTCTCGGGAAACCGGGCGTTGTCGGTGTCGACGTTCCTCGGCGGCTCGAAAAACAGCTCCCCCGCCTCAACCGCGACCGCCGGAAGGAGGCCGATAAGACAAGCGAGCAAGAGTGATTGCAGCCGTCGATGTGCTTTGCACCGCACCGTTCTTCGTTCCTCTATCTCAGATCTCCAGGCTCAGATCCCCAGCCGCGAAGTTATGCGGCGGTGCAGGCGCTGCAACGGTGGGTAGGCGGCGTTGGCATCGTCCTGCATCAGATTTTGCACGATTGAGTAAGCCTGGGCAACATTGCCCTGCACGAACAACGCTTCGGCACGCCGGTACTGCTGCTCCGCGGTTGACGACAGCGCTACCGTCGCCTGCCCGCCGGTGCGGATCCGCAGCTCATCGAGCAGAGCCTGCGCCTCGCTGTTTTGTGGGTTCAGGTCGAGCGCCTCTTCAAGCAGCTGCATCGCGGCTCGATCCTGCCCGAGCCCCCCGCCGGCGATTCCCTGTGCCTGTGCCAGAAGCTCGTTGGACTGCTCTTCCTGTGCCACCGTGACCGGATCGGGACGAATACCGAGCTCGATCTCCAACTCGACGATCATGTCCTCCAGCCCGGGATAGTCGGGATTGATCTCGTGTAATACCTCGAGCTCGGTCAGCGTGGTCATCGGGTCCACGGCATCGCGTTGCGCTACCACGTCCTCGAACCGCCGGTCGAACACCCGGTCGAAGTTTTCGCCTTCACGCAACTCGATGATACGCAGCTGCAGGAGACGCGCTTCCCAGTTGTTAGGCCGCACCGCGATCACATTTTCGAGATTGCGCTCGGCGCGGTCCAGGAATCGCTCGGACTCGTCCACTGCGTCATTCTGATGCAGCTCGCGCCCGCGCTCGAAGTCGTCCTGCGCGATGCTGAGATAGTTCGACAACACCGGGAACAACGGGTCCGCCTCGGTGAGCGTGCGTTCATCCTCAAAGTTAAGAGCGGCGTTCACCAGTCCGAGCAGGCGCTCGATCTCGGCGTTCTCGGTTACGTTGGTCAGCTCCCAGAGGCGCCTGGCCTCGAGAAGCTCCTCCTGCGCGGCCATATACTCTTCCTCGTTGTAGAGCTGATTGGCCGTCTGAATCCGTTGGCGCACTTCCTGCACTATACGTTGGTTCTGCGCTTCCTGGATTTCCACGCCCAGCGCTACAATGCGGCGGTCGATCTCCTCTCGAAACTGGGGGTCGTCCTGCAGCTCCAGCGCATCGTAAAACCTGCTCCGCGCCTCTTCCCAGAGCTCGCGAGCGCGTTCTACATCGAGATCCGCGATAGCCTGTTCGGTCTGCGCCAGGAGCTCTTCTCCTTCAGCCCGTAGCTCCATCGACTGCGCGAGGTAGTCCTGACTACGTTCAAGCGCCGCCGCTACCTGCAGCGACATCGCCTCCAGTATATCGGCGAGCTCCGTGGTGCGTTCCATCCACAGCTCAACGCCCGGCTCGGTCCGCAGCTCCTCACCGGCAGCGCTGAGATAATCGGCGTAGCCGCGAACCCGGGGTCTGAGCTGCTCGAGCTGCGGTACCAGCGGCTCAAGCACTTCACGCGCCTGCGCCGGGTAGCTGAGAACCAGCGCCTCGACATCATCGTCCTCCGGCAGCAGGTCATCCTCGGCGAGCTCGCCCTCAGCCGGTTCCGGCGACTCCGGTACAGTGAGCTCCTCGTCGAGCTCAAGCTCCGGCAGGTCGTGCGGCTCCATCTCGGCCGGCGGGGGCGGTTCCTGCCCGGGGTCGGCCGCAACCACCTCGCCGGGAGCTTCAAACCCCGGAGGCAACTCACGGCCCTCCAGATAGCCGATCGCGAGCTCGTAATCCTCTACGACCCGCGCGAAGATCCCGCTTGCATCGCTATACTGAAGCTCGGCCAACGCGACCAGCGCTTCGGCCTCACTGCTCCGCAGTCGCTGTACGTACTCGGCAAGGCGGGTGCGCGTGGCGCTTACGACCTCTTCGCTCATCGCGGTCCGCAGCTCGGCAAGCTCGGCTTCAAGGAGCTCGGCGCGCCCTTCGGCAAGCTCGCGCTGCTGTTGGGTTGCTCTACGCCCGCCGGAAAACTCCTGAACCCCCCCGAGCAGCGCAAGGCGCCGCTGTTCATAGACCTCACGCGGGTCTTCGACCTCGGGGGGCTCCACCACGACAGCGGACCGCGCCATGCCGAACGAGCGCGCAACCTCATGAAAGGCCCGTGCCTGCTCGCGCTGCAGCTGCGCTTCCAGAAAATAGCGAGCAACGCCGGCACGAACGCTCCCCACAAGCTCCAGCAGCGCTTCGCGATCCTCAGGCATGATCACCGTGCCGGGCGAGCCGATCTCGAGCTCAACGCCGGCCTCATCAGGGTCGAAGGCAACGCCGGCGGAGCGTCGCAATGCAGCGGCGACCACCGTCTCAAAGTCGCGCTCGGCCTCCAGAAAGCGCGCGTCCGCCTCGAAGAAACGCTCCTCTTCCAGCCGATCGATGCCCGCGCTGATCCGCTCGCGCCCTACCTTCTCCAACGGCGCCCTAAATTCGCTGATCGCCTCGTCGAGCATCAGCGCGGTCGCACCGAGCACTCCCTGATAGCGCCGTTGCTCGAAGCTCCCGACCGACAGGATTCGCAGGAAGTTCACGTGCCAGTCAACGGGATCATCCGGAAAGTGGTCGGCCACCTCGTCGCGCACCGCGGCGGCTTCACCGGCAGCTTCGGCCAGGGCCTCCTCCAGCACCACCACCTCATCCAGCGCCGTGCTCAGCGCTCGTTGAGTCTGCACAAGGCTCTCGGAGCTCCGTTCATCCGGATAGCGTTGCGCCTCGTCCACTGCGGCGCGTACTAACTCCACCCGCGTGATGACGTCGTTGGTTCGCGCGATAAGCTCCTCCCGCAGGGAGGCGATACGCTCGCCGAACGCTGCGTCGAAACCGCGCTCTTCAAACACCCCTCGGCGGATTTCAAAGCCCTCCTGATAGCGTTCGAGCGCCTCCGCGTATCGTCGCTCCTCAAGCAAGCCGGCGGCCTCTCGCAGAATACGGATTACCATCTCACGGTCGTAGGCAAGCTGCGCGATGGTACGGGCGGCCTGCAGCTGTTGCCGGACCTGCGGATTGGGATGCGCTTCCAGTCTCTCCATGTCCTCGATGATCGACAACGTGGTCTCGAGATCCTCCGGCGACTCGTCGAGGTGGTTGAGCAGCCGCTCGAAGAGCTCGTTGTAGTCGGTCCTCACCGCCCTGATGCGGCGCAATAGGCGCTCGGCCTCGTCTATCCTGTCGGGCTCGGTATCGATGATATCGTGCAGGACCACCACGGCCTCGTTGTAGCGCCCCTCAGTGATGAGATCCTCGGCCTTGGCGATCGGGTCTTCGGGCCGGCCGGCGCCGAACACAGGTTGCCCGCCGCATATGAGGAGAATGCAGAACGCTGATGCTATGGCGAATCGCCGAAGACTCACGTGGGTGTCAGCCCTCCACCCTTTTTTCCGGGCTCACTTTTATCACTATAATACTACACGAAATATCGGCATAACTACCGCCGGGGCCAAACCCACGACGGGCAATTGCACGGCTCCCGTGTAGATAATCACATATTCTGGCGATATATTATAGGGATTGCCATGAAGATATTGTCGGCGTTCTTCCTGCTCTTAATCACCGTCGTCTCTCCGGTGTCGGCCGACACCTTCGCCGACGCCTACGGCACAATCGCCGACTTTTTCGGAACCTCGGCAGCGCGCCGCACCGGTCTTACCGCCTTCCCGGTGCTTACTATTCCGGTCGGCGGACGCTACGAAGGGCTCGGCACCGCCTATACTGCGGTCGCGCGTGACACCGGGTTTTTCGACGCCAATCCGGCGGCGAGCGCCTCGATCGAACGCACCGAGCTCGCACTCCAGCACACCAACCTGATCGCCGACGCCAACATGGAGTCTATCGCCTACACGAGCCGTTTCACCAACTTCGGATTCGGCGCAGCCGGGAAGTTTCTGCACGTGCCGTTCACCGAGTACGACGCGTTCGGCGACCAGGTCACCACAATGCGATATACTGAGAGCGTCGCGGGCGTAAACGCCTCGTATCGCCTGTTCAACTCGTTCCATCATTACGGGCTCGCCGTCGGCGCCAATATTAAGGGCGCCTATCGGCACATACCGGACCGGATCGAGCCTGATCAATCGGCCTTCGCCTATATGGCCGACTTCGGCATGCTCACCCGCTTCAATTTCCTCAAGTTTCACGCTGCACGCGAGCGCAACTTCTCGGTAGGGCTCACTGCGCGCAATATCGGCCCTCCGGTCCAGGATGACCCCCTCCCCAGCACGCTTACCGCCGGGCTCGCCTATCGTCCGCTGCGTCCGCTTGAGTTTTCGTTCGATTTTCAGCTTCCGATTCAACCGTTTACCGATCTTCCGGCCGAGCCACCGGCCTATGCCGGCGGCGTTTCCGCCCTGGTCACCGAGTTTTTCGGGCTTCATACCGGTTTTCTCCTGAAAGGCGGCAACCCCCGCGCCACAATCGGCGGAATGCTTGATTTCGAGAACACGCGATTTGTTGCCAACTACACCCTGGACATGACGACGCAGGTCGGCACGGTCGATCGGTTCAGTGTTGAAGCTGCGTTCAAGTTCGGCGATCGAGGGCGGGCCGAACGCGTCCAGCGAGCCGAGGATTACTACCTCGAAGCGTTGCTTGCGTTTGCCGACGGCGACCTCACCCGGACCGTCGAACTGTCTGAACGAGCGCTCGAGATAGACAGTGGCTTCACTCCCGCCGAGGAAACACTCAAGTCGGCCGAACGCACGCTCGCGATGCAGCGCCGGCTCGAGGCAATCCCGCTCGATGAGACTATACCGGTACCCGATTTTGACGAGGATTTCGAAGAAGAGCTCGAAGAACGCTTCGAACATCAGGAGGAGCCGGAGGAGCCGTTCAACGACGATATAGAGGTTGAAGGCCCAGCCAACGCCTGAACTCGCTAACGTCGGCCCTGGAACCCCGATTCGTGGGACTGCGCGGGACTGTGTGGGAACGCGCATCCCCTCAGTCTCGCAATACGCTTCACACCGGTGCTCAGGTCAGGCCGGGGAACGGTTGAACTGGCGGAGTTCGGCGCGCACCGCGACCAGCAGCCCGAACAACGGCATATCGACCGCCTGGCGCGCGGCCCACTGTTTCAGTGCTGCAAGCTCGCGCCTGCTGAGCTCCCGCCCAAGCGGCCCTCCGTCCCCGGTTGCCTCGGTCGCCATCCGTACGAGCTTCCGCGCTCTGCGCCGGTACCCGGCGGTGTTGAAACGGTTCTGCAGCAGCTCCGCAAACTGCTCGGCGAGCTCGTACTCGTGGTCGTGCACCAACTCCCCGCGCCGTGCCAGGATCTCGTCCACGATCGCTTCGGGCTCGCGTGCTTCATAGCGGTGGAGCCGCTCCTCGAGACGGAACACAAACCCATGCTCGCTGAATACGATGCGGTCGAGATGCTCACGGAGCTGTTCGCGTTTATTCGCCGTGCTTTCGGCCGCCAGCGTTCGGCGTGCGAGATACTGATAAGCGCCCACCGCGACAAGTACCGCCGCCGCCAGGTGAATCACGACCGGGACCACTGCTCTGAGGAGAAGCGAAAACAGGAAATAGCCGACCACAAAGGTAGCAGCTGCGGATACAAAGCGGGGGATGAAACTGCGCTCCAGTGCCCAGCGCGCGACGGCGGCATCCAGACAGGCGTAGAGCTCGTCTCGAAACTCGTGGAGCGCAGACAGCGCCGGCTCATTCCCGTAACCCCCCTCAACGTGCCGGCGCTCCAGCAGCTCGATCATCTGTTGCGTATCATCCATGGGGTGAAGAAAGACAGACGAACCGTCGGCTCGCGCGAGGTGGAAGATCACGAGTGGTCGCTCGGCGCCCATAACACCTCAAACTTAGCTTTGCGCCGGGCGGCTGTCAAGCAAACTGTCAAGCAAACTGTGATTACCAGCCGCAACAAGCTTCCTACCACCCTGCCGCGCTGGACGGAGGCGGCCGTGAGCACTATGCTGAAAAGACTATGAACCTGTTCAACATTCCGCAAGATACCATCGTGCGGTCACCCGGAGCACCGCGCTTTTTCCCTGGAAACCGGGATGCGGTGCTTATCCTCCACGGCTATATCGGGCACACCGGCGAGCTCGCCTATCTCGCAGAGCGGATCAACGAGGCCGGGTACACCGTTTTCATACCACGACTACCGGGCCATGGGACTAACGGTGAGGACTTCGCCCAAACCAACGCGTCCGACTGGCTGCGCTGCGCGGTCGACAGCTACCTCGAGCTGCAACGCACCTACAACCGCGTCGCGGTCTGCGGCCTTTCGATGGGTGGGTTGCTCGCGCTGCTGCTGGCAGCGCGGTTTCGTCCCGCCGCAGCGGTTGCCCTCGCTCCGGCACTGGCAGTAAGCAACCCGTTGTTTTCGCTGACGCCCGTACTCCGTCTGGTGATCAAGCGCTTCCCCAAACCGTATGACCCGCCGGAGGACGACGATCCGGAGCTGCGCTTCCTGCACGAGCAGTACTGGCGCTACCACTGGGTGGAGCAAATCGCAGGCATACACCGGCTCGCGCGCCGGACCCGCAACTCGCTGCCGCGCGTCAACTCACCCACGCTCACGATTGTCTCAACCGCCGACCGGACCGTTCCAGCCCGGGTTGCCGAGATCGTTGCGCGCGGCATCAGCGCAGAGGCAAACGAACAGGTGCGCCTGAGTGAATCCGGGCATGTGTTGAGCAACGATGTGGAGCGTGAACGGGTCGCTGATCTGGCCGTTAGCTGGCTGCAGCGTCACATGAGCTGAGCTGCGGGGCCTTGCCGCCCATGACCGCGCGAATCTATAATAGAACCAATGCTCGGCTTCATGATCAAAAAGGCCTTCTTCGACACCTGGGACCACCTCTTGCCCATAATGGGCATCAATCTGCTGTTTCTGATTGTAATCGCGATCCCGTTCAGCGCCGCGCCGCTTCTGGCCGCGACAACCGAACCCGGAGCGGCGGCGATGTTCGGCATCGGGCTGCTGATCGTGTTCGTGTTCGCCGGCGCCGTATCGGAAGCGATTCGCAATGTCACCGACTACCAGAGCATCGAGCTGCGCGAGCTGCTTGCGGCGTTCAAACGCACCGCCGGCGGCAGCCTGGTGTTCGGAGTCATCTTCCTCGCCCATCTGATTATTCTGGGGATCTCGGTGCCGGTATACTTTGCGATGGAGCACATTATCGGGCTGTTGGCGCTGATCGTCCTGTTCTGGGTCAGCGTGATCTGGTGGCTCGCCTGCCAGTTCTACTTTCCGATCCGTTCGCGTCTCAGCGAAAAGCCGCTGAAAACGCTGAAGAAGTGTTTCATCGTGTTCTTCGACAATCCGGGTTTCGCGGTGTTTACCGGGTTCGGTTGTCTGTTGCTGATACTCGGTTCGTACTTCATGCCGTTATTCCTGTTGATTCCAGGGCCGACCGGGCTGCTCGTCTGGCTCCATGTCGGCTTCAAGCTGCGGCTCTATAAGTACGACTACCTGGAAGAGAATCCGAACACCGATCGCAGGCGAATACCGTGGACTGCGCTGCTCACCGAGGATCGCGAGAAGGTGGGCCCTCGGACCCTTCGGGGGATGATCTTTCCCTGGAAAGAGTAGACCGGCCTCCGGCAGGCGCCGGCTCGGACGAAGGAGCCTTGCCCGCGGGCGCGGCAGCCGGGGGAGCGTCGCCTCCGTCCTGCTCGGTGACCGTTCCCCGATCGTACCAGAACCTTGCCAGATATACGAACGGGGTGTCCGCAACAGCTACCACGAGTTTCAGCAGATAGGTCGTCACCACGATCTCGAGCAGCACCCGTCCGTGAAACACTCCCAGAAACGCTACCAGAGTGAAGATCACCGAGTCCAACAGCTGGCTTACGGTGGTGCTCGCGATGTTGCGTAGCCAGATCAGCCGTCGAGCGGGAAAACGGCGGCGCCAGGCCCCGTAAGCCCAGACGTCATGCAGCTGCGCTACGAGATACGCGATGAGACTGGCCGCGGTGATGCGCGGGAGCACCGTGAAAATCGTTGCCAAAGCAGCATGGGCGAAGTCATCCGCTGCCGGTTCGAACTGCAGCGCAACCACCATCAGCGCGGTGAAGATGACCAGACCGGCAAAGCCGATGAAGGTTGCCCGACGGGCGGGGCGCTGTCCGTAGTTCTCGGAGAGGATATCGGTGACCAGAAACGACCCCGCGTATACGACGTTCCCAAGCGTGGCGGTCAGCCCGAACAGCTCCACCGTTTTGAGGACCTGAATATTGGCCGCAATCGCCGCCAGCGGCATCCAGGCCAGGAGGCCCGGTTTGCCGAAGAAACGATAGACGCACATGATCGCGGCGAAATTGGCAAGCAGCAGCAGCACCCACAGAAGCTCATTGGTCATCGGTCCGCTCCCTTTGAGGATTCACGAAACTGCTTCAGAACGGCAAAGGCGAAGCGAGAAACACCAGCGCCCAGTTTAGGATGAGCAATACGCTCATGATCGCGTAACCAAGCGGCGTCGTGGTTTTCGCAGCGCTTCGGCCGCCGGCACGCTTCTCGCCCGGAGCGTAGAGCTCAAAAAGCACCTCGTCCAGACTCTCGATCAGCCGCCGCGGGCGAATCCGCTTTTTGCCCTCGATAACACGCTCAAAATAATAGAAGACGCGACCGATCAGCCCGCCAAGACGTCCGGGCAGCCGGAGGTCCGGCCGTATTGAAGCGAGCGAGACGAACACCAATCCAACCACCGTAAAGCCCTTCTCGAGTCCGCTGCGCAACGCCCCAAGCGTCACCGAAAGGGGGCCGACGGTGAACAGAATCTGACCAAACGGCGTGAAGAGGTTGAACACCGTAATTGAGCTTACCATGATCGCAAAATACAGCCATCTGATGCGCTTGCCGTTCATGGTGGCCAGATACGCGAACAGCAACACCTGGCCGATCCTGACCAACAGATTGGGTTGGAACAGGAACGCGGGTATCAGCAACGCGCCGGTGAGAAACAGGTGGTGCGGCGCAAAATGGCGCCCGAGGAAGGTCTCAGGACGCTGCAAAGTACGCACGAACCCCCTCCAGCCAGCGTGACTCCTCGTAGAACTTCTGAGCGAACAGGCCGACCAGCACGCCGCTGAATACCCCCAACCCAATAAACAACGGCGCGATCACCCACGCGGTCATTCCGAATATGAACGTAACCGAGAGGTAGATCTGCACCACATTGCTCGCAACTGCGCCGAAAACGCCAAGCCCGACCAGTGAGATCTGCCGTCCCGCAAGCTTGTGCACTGTGAGCATCATGAACACGCTCGCAAACGAGCCTCCGAACGAGAACAGGAACACGTACGACGCGAGGGTTCCGTTGATCAGACCGTGCCCGAGCACCTTCAGAAGGACGAGGAGCAGCACGTAGCGCGGCGACAACACCTTCATCGCCAGCAGCACCGGCAGATTGGCAAGACCGAGACGGAAGAACGGGAACGGCTTAGGGAATAGATACTCAAGGGTCGAAAAGAAGAGGCAAAGCGCCCCCAGAAATGCCACGAACTCGAGCAGCTCGGCTTTGCCCGGCGCCTCCGGGCTTCTGCGGGTGGTTTCGTCGATATTCATATGGTGCTCATGCGCGGTCAGCTGGTCGATATCTGAAGCAGCGCTACGGAAATATTATCTGCTCCACCGGCGGCGTTAGCCGAGCTAACGAAGCGGCGAACGGTTTCGGCGAGATCGTCATTGCGCTCGGCAAGCGATGCCGCGATACCGCCGTCGCCGAGCATATCGCTGAGTCCATCGCTGCAAAGCAACAGCAGGTCGTTTCCGGATTCCAGCTCCTCAATCGCGAAGAAGTCCAGATAGAACTGATCCTCACTCCCGAAGCAATTCACAATTATGTTACCGGGAATCGTGGGATCCCCGAGCTGCTCGCGCAACGTATGATCGCGGGTGAGCTGGCGCAACCCTTCATCGTTGAAGCGGTACAGTCGCGAATCGCCGGCGTGAAGGCAGAACAAGGCACCGTTATAGCCGAACACTCCGGTATAGGTAGTGGACATGCCCGCGCCTCCAGACCCCAACCAACTTTTCTTGATCAGATCGGTGTTGACCTCCAGGGCCGCCGTGCGAACGGCATACGCGAGGTTCTCCGGATCCAGTCCGTCCTCGAACTCCTCGAGATGGCTCAGCAGCTGGCCGGCAACGATCTTGCTCGCCTGGTCGCCGCCGGGGGCACCGCCGACTCCGTCGGCCACCCCCACGAGAAAGCGATCGTCCGGGAACTCAACGCGGGCGACTTTCTCGTCGTCGCGTATCAGGCGTGACCCGATCGCAACCACGTCTTCATTCTTCCTGCGTACCTTACCACGATTGCATGAAACCGCGATCTCAAGTGCCATTTCAGCTCTCCTTCACGGCCCAAGCGTTGAAATCGGCTGCGAACAGTCCTGCAGGAACCGCCTTGCCGAAATAGTATCCCTGAAAAGTCCGGCAACCCAAGCCCCACAGGACGCTGATCTGCTCGAACTGTTCCGCCCCTTCCACCACAACTTCGATGCCGAGCCCGGTAGCCATGTTGCAGATAGCCCGTACAATGCTCATCGTGGGCGGATCGCTCAGCAACTCGGCCAGGAATGTCCGGTCTAGTTTGATCGCCCGAACCGGGAAGTGCCTGATGTAGCTCAGCGACGAATACCCGGTGCCGAAGTCGTCGATGGCGACTTCTATGCCCATCTCGCGGATGCGGTGTATCTTATACAGCGAATCCTCCGGATCGTCCATAATGCTGCTCTCGGTGATCTCCAGGCGCAAATTCGGCGGACCAACCTGCGCGCGGTTCAACGCGCGTTCGATGTTCGACAAGAGATGCTCGTCGCGGAACTGCCGCGGCGAGACGTTGATCGAAACGTATAGCCGGTCCAACCCCTCGTGCGTGCGGCCGGCCCACTCGGCCAGAAGGTCTGACACGGTGTACAGCGCCCAGGTCCCGATCGGAACAATCAGTCCGCTCTCCTCCGCAACCGGTATAAAGCGGTCGGGCGCGACCAATCCGTGGCCCGGATGATGCCAGCGAATCAACGCTTCAGCACCCACCACCTGCGCCTGTACCTCAGACCGATTGCAGGCGGTCACCCGCATCAACGGCTGGTAATGCAGCTCAAACTGCCGATCTATCTCCGCAATCGCCTGTTCTTCGAGCGCTTTGATGATGCTGTTCTGTAGCTCTATCTTCTCGATCACCGCAACGCTCATCTCGGACTGATACATCGTGAACACGCGCCGGGCGCGAAGGCTGTTCGAGAGCGCGATATCGGCGTTTCGAAGCAGGCTGCGCTTGGTCGTTCCGTGGTCGGGATGCCGTGCAGCCCCGATATAGCAACCAAACGAAAGCGTGTACTGAGGCAACTTATAGCGTCTCGCGATCGCCTCGTGGAAGCGTCCGGCGTGATGCTCAATCACCTCTGCGCTGGAATGGTGAAGCAGAAGCACTACGAACTCAGATTCGCGCGTATGGTACAAACGCCCCTCAGCCGGTAGGCATTCCCTTAGGCGTTCACCGGTCTCGTAGATGATCCAGTCGGTGAGGCTCGAGTCCAAGGAGCGCTTGGCATCCTCAAAGCTCTGGTCGAGCGCTATGATGTACACCACTATGTCACTCGGCTCGGACGAGCTGTTCGCGGCGTTCAGGAACCCGTTCAGTTCGCTGTCAAGCACCGCGTGATTGGCCAACCCGGTCTTCTCGTTATAAATGAGGCGCTTCTCGAGTTTCTGCTCACGACGCTTGCGCGCTTGAATCTGCTCCTGAAGCTCCCGCAGGGACTGAGCGGTTTCATCGAGTTGCTGCTCAAGATGCTGCTCGCGGGTGCGAATCGTGATGTAACGGTGCTTGATGTCCTCAGGGACATCATGTCGCCGAAAGACCTCTTCCAGCTCCCTGATGGTTTTGGAGGGAAGGTCATCCTCCCCGATCAAGTCCCTCAGACTCATCGATCCCCCTCGCTCCTGCCTCAGCCCACCGGTGTTCAGAGATCTAACCGCAGATCGCCGAACCGTATCAGACCGTGTTTGCGCATCGCCTCGCTGACGAGCAAGGTCAGCACCGCCGGCAACAGAAGGTGCAGCACAACAATGCCGGGTATTCCGGAGCGCCCCATGACCTCAAGCGTGGCTATCTGCCCGACAAAGCCGGCCGTCCCCATGCCGGCCCCGATTGCGTTATTCTCCATTTGAAACACGGTCGTGGCAAGAGGCCCAATCACCGCCGAGCTCACGATGGTAGGGACCCAGACGACCGGCCGTCGCACGATATTCGGGAACTGCAGCATCGAGGTCCCGACGCCCTGCGCCAGCAACCCGGCTGCCTTGTTTTCCCGGTAGCTGCTCACCGCGAACCCGACCATCTGCGTAGCGCAGCCGACCGTGGCGGCCCCTGCTGCCAGCCCGCTGATTCCGAGTGAGATCGAGAGCGCGGCGCTTGAAACCGGTGCAGTCAGGGTCATCCCCATGACTACGGCAACGAGCGCCCCCATGGGAACGGGGTAGAGACCTGTCAGGAAGTTGATGAGCTCTCCCAGCTGCGTCATGAACGCCGCAACCGCCGGAGCAACGGCAATACCGGCCGCACCGCCGGCGAGCACCGTGACGCCGGGGACTACCACGATATCCAGACGCGTTCGCCCGGCGACGAGCTTGCCGAGCTCAGCGCCGACCCACGCCGCCACCAGCGCCCCGACCGGCTCGCCGATCATAATGCCGGCGGGAGCTCCGTTTTCGAGAATCACAGTTCCGGCGCCGATAGCCCCCGCGGTGATGGCGCCGAACAGCGCCAACGGCGGCGCACCGGCCCCCCATGCCACGCCGGCACCGATAGCCGGCCCCATCAGCAACTGCGCAAGGTCACCAACCAGCTCGACAGTCGCGAACCCGCTGTAGATGCCGACCTGACGGAGGATCAGTCCGATGATGAGCGAAGCAAACAGGCCCAACGCCATCCCGTTGATGACCGAGACCGCGTGTGCTCGAAATCTGCGAAGATACTGTATCAGCGGGATGTTAAACCTCGTGTGGTCGAGACTAACTGGGCGCGGCGGGATTCGAACCCACGACTTCTGCCTCCGGAGGGCAGCGCTCTATCCAGCTGAGCTACGCACCCGCGTTTCGCCGGCCTGACGGTTTCGCCGGCCCACGATCTCGGTCGCAGGAATACACGACAGATTCCGCGAGTACGGTAAGCATTTGCCCCCCGTGTGTCAAGTTCCCGTCGGCTACCGGCTATCGGCCGGCGCCAGCTCCACTTGACACCCGCCGGCGCTCGATTACAATCATGCGACGTATGAAGCCCAAGCCCGCGACGGTACTGGGAGTTACAGTTCTCTGTGTGGTGCTCGGCACCGTAGCCTGGGAACTCATCGAACGCCTCGGAGCGTACCTCGATCAGGCGATGCCGAGCCTCACGGCCGGCCCTTACGGCTTTGACGTCGGGGTTCTGGCGGTCTGGATTCGATTCAACCCGGGCAGCATACTCGCACTCCCCGCAGCAGCGCTGCTCCTGAGGCGCTTGTGAGCTCACTCGATAATTCACCAAGTAATGCAGATAATCCGGACCGTGAAAACGCCGAACACTCAACCGGCTCAAGCGGCCGAATTGTGCTTGCTTCGGCCTCACCACGACGCGCCGAGCTTCTCCGCATGCTCGGCCTCCCGTTTCGAAGCCTGCCGCAGGATATCCCGGAAGACTCCGAACCGGGTGAAACCCCGTTGGAGACCGCACGCCGCCTGGCGGCGGCGAAGGCGGTGGCGGCGCGTGACTCTCTTTCCGGCCGGCGGCTTGCCGGAGACGAGCTCATACTCGGGGCCGACACCGTGGTGGTGCTCGACGGACGGCTGTACGGCAAGCCCCGCGACCGCACAGAGGCACGCGCGGTAATCAAGGCGCTCGCCGGACGTGAACACGAGGTGATTTCGGCGATTGCAGTCTGTTCGCCGCGGTTCGCAGGGCTCCACCGCGAGCACGACCGCACTACGGTGCGCTTTCGCGCCATGACGCCGGCCGAGATTGAATGGTATCTGGACACCGAGGAGTGGGCGGATGCGGCCGGCGGTTACAAGGCGCAAGGTCGCGGAGCGTGGTTCGTAGATACAATCCACGGCTCGTTTTACTCGGTGATGGGGTTGCCAATTCACTGCTTATACTCTATTCTAAGGCGCGTTTCGTTCCGGTTCTAGTTCGCCTGCGCCCAGCGCTGTCCGGCCCGGCAACCCGGTCCGCTCAGCCACCGGCGCCGGTTGAGGTGTTCCGGAGTATCAGAAACACAAAACTTCCGGCCGCTCCCTGTGATCTCATCATCGTCGGTGCGGCTCGAGAAACAAATCGAAGGAATACCCTGCCCCGCAATCGGGGCGCGGTATCGGGTAGGAGGCACTCATGGCAGTCGTTACCATGAAAAATCTGTTGGAGTCCGGAGTCCATTTCGGACACCAGACCAAGCGTTGGGATCCGCGGATGAAGCCGTATATCTTCGCGGAGCGCAACGGCATTCACATCATCGATCTCCAGAAGACGATTGTGGCGATCAAGGAGGCCTACGAGGCCGTCCGCAAAACGGTGCTCGCCAACAACTCGGTATTGTTCGTCGGTACCAAGAAGCAGGCCCAGCAGGCGATTGAGCGCGAAGCGCAGGCCTGTGGAATGTTCTATGTCAACAACCGCTGGCTCGGCGGTATGCTCACCAACTTCGCAACCATCAAGAAATCTCTGCTCCGCCTCAAGAAGCTCGAGAAGATGGAGGTGGACGGTACCTACGAAAGCCTGAACAAGAAGGAGATCAGCCGGATCGAGAAGGAACGCGCGAAGCTTGAGAAGAATCTCGGCGGCATCAAGGAGCTGAAGGAGCTTCCCGGGATTATGTTCGTGATCGACACGCGCAAAGAGGCGATCGCGGTAGCCGAGGCGAAGCGGATAGGCATTCCCATCGTTGCGGTAGTGGACACCAATTGTAACCCCGAGCCGATCGACTATCCCATCCCCGGCAACGATGATGCGATCCGCGCGATCACGCTGTTCACCCAGATTATCTCTAAGGCGGTGATCGAAGCTGATAACGAGATGGGTCTGCAGGTAATCGAGACCCTCCAAGACGACGAAGAAGGCGTGGAAACGGAAGAAGGTGCTACAGGTGCTGAGGGTGCTACAGGTACCGAGGGTGCTACAGGTACCGAGGGTGCTACAGGTACCGAGGGTGCTACAGGTGCTGAGGGTGCCGAGACACCCGAGGGCGCAATGGAGACCGCACCGGTCGGCGCTCTTGCCGAAGCCGAAACCAA
>PUNW01000022.1 GCA_003552665.1 Spirochaetaceae bacterium
ATGTCGGTAAACGAAACCGGAACACCGAGGGACGGCGTGCTCGTTCCCCACCGCCCGGGGCCGACGAGGAGAATCGTCGGCTTGGGGCGGTACTCGCCCCGGGTGAAGGTGTGCGTGAGCCGGCCGATGACCGAGGCAAGCCGATAGCGGTCTTTCTCGTTGAGTGTTTGGTAGCCCTCCGGGTCAACATAGATGATACGGTCAATTGCGGTAAGGCGCCCGCACCCAAGCACCGAGCCGGTGCTGTGAATGATGATTTGCTCGCGGTCTATCGACGGCACCGGGGCCGGAGCCAGCGCGGTGGTGTTCTGGATCGGGAAGCGGCGGCACTGCACCAGGTTGAGGTTATAGGAGCCGTCCGGGTTGAGGCCGACCGTGAACTCCACATCGACGTGAGCGTTGTAAGCCTCACGCAGCGTCTGCAGGAGCAGGCGCATGTCCTCCACGAAGGTGGTCTCCTCCAGGAAGCGCTCAAACGTGATCACCCATTGCGCGGTATCGTGAAGTCCCATCTCGCGGGCGCGCCGCTCGCCCTGGAGGTCGCGGGTTGCAAACAGCGTAATCGGGAGCCCGGCGCGCTCGGCTTCTTCGGCGAGGTCGAGAAAGTGCACGCTCTGAAACTGATTGGACTCGAGGTCGAGCGCGTCGACGCGCCGTTGCGTGTGGCGCTTCATCGATTCGAAATCGGAGTCGGGCCGTTTCAGGGGTGCGTTGAGTGCGATGATTCGGGTGTAGTCGTCGTCGGAGCGGTCGACGGCGCGCGTCCCGAGACCGAATACCAGCCGCACGACCCCGGCCTCCGGGTCGATGCTCGGATCCCAGACATACGGGTTGTACGAGTAGGCCACGCCGGCGGCGTGTGGAAAGAAGTAGCGGCCGTGCAGGTCGCCCGATACGCGTTGCACAACCAGCGCCATCTGCTCGTCCTTGTCGAGAACGCCGCGGCGGTTTCGATAGTCGAGCGCCTCGTCGCTCATGGTGCTGGCGTAGATGGTGCGGACTGCGTCCAAAAAATGCTCGAGCCGTTGCGACAACGGCCCTTGATTGGGGCAGAAAACCGAATCATATTTTCCTGAAAACGCGTTGCCGAAGTTGTCTTCCAGCAGGCTGCTCGAGCGCACGATGATCGGCGACTCCCCGAAGTACTCGAGCATGTCCTCGAAGCGTTCGACGATGTACGTGGGAAACTCGCCCTGCATGATCCGTTGGCGCACTCGGTTGTTGCCGATCAGGAAGCTCCGCGGGTCTTTCTGCCGCTGGCGGGCCCACCAGCAGTCGTTGGTGACCAGAAAGGTATAGAAGACGTCCGAGCCGATGTAGAAGCTGTCGTGCAGCTCCAGGCGGTCTTCCCAGATTGGGTTGCTCTGCTTGAGGATCGCGCGCGAGAGCAAAATTCCCATCGCCTTTCCGCCGACCATCCCGGTTCCGGTCATGCGCTTCCAGATCGCAATGATGTCGCGCAGCGACAGATAGCGGCGCGCCAGGTCAAGCAGCTGCTTTTCCCGCGGTACGATCAGCTTGACGAGCTTCTCGAACTGTTCCTGGGCGCGCAGCACCAGCACCGCACCGGCGTCCACCGCGTTCTGAACCGCTTCAGCCTCCAGGAAGGTCTTGTCCCAGAGACCGACCATGCGGTACGGGGCGGTGCGAAGCCCCGCCCAGGGCGAGGTCGCCATAACCGCGCTCACCAGGGCGCTGTTGGTTACCCGCTGCATCCCCTCGTCGGTCCACTCGTGGAGCTTCAGCCGGTGCGCCTCCTGCCGGAGATGAATCTTTCCCGGCTGCACGAACAGCCGTTCTTTGTAGCGGTAGACGTCGATCAGAACCTGGGTGGTTTCCACGATCGGAAGCGCGGCGTGGTATGAGTGCGTGTGTCGATAAAGGGCAAAATACGCGATCGTGTTCAATCGGCTCAACAGCGGGCAGGTGAGCTTGAAGAAATTGCCGATCATCCGGTCGCTGTAGCAGGTGCTGCTCAGATCGGACAGGGAGTCGAACACAAAGTACCCGCCCTGGCCCATCTCGCGGATCATGCGGTGGATGTGGGTGATGAAGTTCTCGAAGCCGGCTTCCGGGCGCGTGTGGTGGATCATCACCGCCGAGTTGGCCTCCGACAATACCGGCGGGTGCGCCGCGAAGCGAAAGTATACGAGGCGCTCACCGACCTCCTCCGCGTGCGCCGCGAGCGCCTCCGTGAACGGCATGTAGTGTTCGATATCGTCGAGCTGCCAGACAACATTGTCGCCGAGCCGCAGGCGTTTGAGCAGCGCGTCGAGCTCCGGAAGCCCGGTGCTCGGCGGCGCATAGGTACGTTCGCGCATGGTGTGAGACTAGTATAGCACAGAGGCGGCCCGCGTCTACCTGCCGGTGCGTATCTGCCGGTGCGTATCTGCCCCCACGAACTCCGGCGCAGCGGGTAGCTTCAAAACCGTTGATTCAGACCGCCGAAACCGGTAGGCTCACCGGCATGCAAAGCTCAAACGCGCACGGTTCAGATCTCGACTGGCCCCATATTACCGCCTTCCGCCGCCGGCTCCATATGGACCCGGAGCTCTCGGAGCAAGAGCACCGAACCGCCGTAGCGGTAGAGCATGAGCTCTCCGATGCAGCACCGCCCGACCGGATGCTGACCGGCCTCGGCCGCATGCAGACCGGCCTCGGCGCGGTGTACGAAGGGGCAGCCGAAGGGCCGACGGTGATGCTGCGCTGCGAGCTCGATGCGCTCCCCATTCAGGAAGCAGGCGACTGCGAGCATCGCTCACGGCGCGAAGGGGTGGCGCATCTGTGCGGGCACGACGGGCATATGGCGACGATGGTGGCCGTGGCCCACTCGCTGCATCGGCGGCGACCGGCGCGCGGACGGGCGGTGTTGCTGTTCCAACCGGCCGAGGAAACCGGAACCGGAGCCGAGGCGCTCCTGAACGACCCGCGCTTCACCGAGCTTGCCCCGCAGTTTGTGTTCGGCTTTCACAACATCCCCGGCTACGAGACCGGGACGCTCCTCCTGCGCGAAGGTACGTTTGCCGCAGCGTCGGTGGGCTTCATCGTGACCTTCTCCGGAAGCACCTCGCATTCGAGCTATCCGGAGTACGGACGCAATCCCACTGCGGCGGTGGCGCGGCTGCTCGACCTGGTCAACGGCATCGAGACCGAACGGGCGGGGGATTTTCAAAGCCGCTCCACCGGTACTGTCACCTCAGCGCGGCTCGGTGCGGTGGAGATCGGGCCGAACTTCGGCACGGCGCCCGGTGAAGCCGAGGTAATGGGGGTGCTGCGGGCGTACCACGACGACGATCTCGCTACACTCAAGACCGTGGTGAGCGCCGAAGCCGAACGACTGGCGCGTGAAGCCGCGCTGGAGTGCAGCGTCGAGTGGCGCGAGGAGTTCGCGGCTACCGAGAACCACGACCGCGCGGTCAGGGTTTTGAGCGCGGTGGCCGAGCGTCACCAGCGCCCTTGCCGGGTGGTTGAGGATCCGTTCCGGTGGTCGGAGGACTTTGGGCGCTATCTGCAGGTCTGGAACGGCGCGTTCTTCGGGATCGGCTCCGGGCTGCGGCAGCCCCAGCTGCACAGCGACACGTATGACTACCCCGACGAGCTCATCCCCGTCGGGGCGGCGGTCTATCGCGAGATCCTCGACGCCCTCCCGGAGGTAACGTCGGCCTCCGAATGACGTCGAGCCGGGGCTGCACTCCGGCTTCGCCTGCGGGCCGACCTAGGCTGCGCGTCCTACGCGGCACTTGTCCGCCGCGGCCGCCTACTCCTCTTTATCTTCCCAGTTCTTCGCCCGCTCCACGGCTTTGCGCCAGCCGGCATAGAGCGCATCGCGCTGCTCTTTGCTTGTAGTGGGCTCAAATCGGCGGTCAAGCTCGAAGGTGTCGGCGAGGTCGGCCTGGTCCTTCCAGAACCCGACCGCCA
>PUNW01000026.1 GCA_003552665.1 Spirochaetaceae bacterium
CAGCCTCCACGAGCTCGGCGAAGCGCTCGTGAAACGCGACGAACCGTCGATTGAACCCGACCATGCAGCGTGTCCCAAAGGTTTCGGCAAGCTGTTCGGCCTGTTGCGGCGTGTCGCCGGGAGGTTTCTCCACAAACAGCGGACAGCGCGAACCGGCAAGCTGCATCATAACCCCGTATACTGAAACCCGGCTAACCACCACCACAATGCCGTCGAGGTCAGGATCGGCGCACAGCTCTGCTAAGGACTCATACACTCGCGGGATGGAGAACGCTTCGGCCAACCGGGCTGCTTTCTCGGGAGTGCGGTTCCAAATGCCGGCTATCGCGATTTCGCCGCGCTCCTGCAACCGCGCGGCCGCCGGTAGGTGATAGCGGCTCATCCACTCACCGGCGCCCACGAACGCAAGCCGCACCGCGCGTTCGCCGACAGGCTTGTACGGCGCGCGCGCCTCTGCTTCCGGACGGGGCCCGTCCGCGTGGTTGCCCCCGCCCGTCCCGGCGCTCGCGGGCGGAGCGCTCGCGGGCTGAGCGCTCACGCCGAGCTCCCGGCCGGGCCCGAGCCTTCGGTCGCATCGGTTCTGATATGATCCTCCGGCCTGCCATGGGGGATCTCATCGAGATCGAGCCGGCAGGCTCGGATGCGGTAGCGGTCTTCGGTATAGCTCACCCAGACCGATCCGTCCGCCGTCTCAATCATCGATGGATACGAGTATTCGCCCTCGCCTTCGGCGACGGTGGTGCGTCGCGTCCAGGTGAGGCCATCGTCCTCCGAGACCGCAAGGTGAAGCGCACGGCGGCTCGAGCTCGAGAGATTCCCGGCCAGGATCAGCGATGGGTTCCCGGAGCCGGTTGGTACGCCCTCTGAAAGCGGCGCACGTAGCAGCTCGATTGCGCTGTCGGGGTTGGGGATGCCGGTCGGCCGGCAGATAGACCAGCTACAGCCGCCGTTGGGAGACAGGCTCTTCCACACGGTGCCGCGGCGCGACCGGCACAACATCAGGAGCGTGCCGTCGCTCAGCTCAGTGATCGCGGGCTGTATCGCAATTCCTCGCGCCATCGTCTCGCCGACGATCGCACCGAGGTGCGGCCGGTCGGGATCCTCGGCAATCATGACATAGGGGCAGTACTCCGCCTCGTGGTAGATGGGGAACAGAACACGGGGGCCGGAGAGCACCAGAGGGCGCGTCTTCGGCATGAAGCCTTTGCGCGCCGTGACCACCGAGGGTGGGCTCCAGTCCAGGCCGTCGGTATCGCTTCGCATCTCAAGCAAGATGCCTTCCGTCCAGGACTCGGCGGTGAGGGCGGTGAACAACAGCCGCAACGCGCCGCCGGCGTCGCGCCACAGAACCGGATTGCCGAGCGGCACCCCGGCGAGTGCAAGCAGTGTCTGCGGCGCGCTCCAGTCAGCGGGCATGCCGGTGCGGCCCGTGCCCGCGTGGCCCGTGCCGGTGCGGCCGCCGGAGGTCGCCGCGGGGCGGCGCGCAATTCGCAACACGGTGTCGGGGGCGGTCTCGTACGAGCCCTCGTACCACACGCACAAGAGCGTACCGTCCGCCGTCTCCGCCAGGGATGAGCAATGCACGATCGCGGGCTCTCCTCTGATCTCCCTCACGGTCTCGGTCATGTTCGCACCTCCAGACCCGGAAGCAGCGCCGCAACGCGGTCCTGCAACCGCGCAAGCTGTTCGAGCTCAATCAGCTGTGAGGGCCCGAGCGTCTGCTCGGCGGTGACCCTGGCACCGCTATGCCTGAACACCCCCCGGCGCGCGAGCTGAACCTTGGCGTTGAGCGGGTACAGCTGGCGCTCATAGACCGACGCGGCACCGAGAAAATCCTGAAGCATCGCCGCCTCGCCTGGCTGGGTCCGGTAATGGCGGCACAACCAAACGTAGAGCTCGGGGTGGAAGTTCGCCATCACGCCGGAGAAGCCCGCATACCCGTCCAGGAGCGAAGACAGCAGCGTAGCCGAGTTGGCGTTGTATAGGCCGAGCGCCGAGCCTTCAACCGCGGTCCGGCGCTCCCGTTGCACCTGTGGATCGCAGCTTGTGTCCTTGAGAAAGCTGAAGCGGCCGAGCGAGGAAACCCAGCGCAGAAGCTCGAGCGAAAGCAGTTTGGGGTAGGGGTGCGGGCATTCGTAGAGCCCGAGCGGCAGGTGGGGCGGCAGCTTGGCGAGGACATGCTCCATCCGGTTCTGCCATACCGCATCCGGTTCTTCCGGCGCGGCGAACCGATTGGTTACGAGCACGAGCGCGTCTATTCCGGTGGCGGCCATCGCTTGCAGCTCTTCGATCTGTTGTTCAGGGTCCCACGCGGTGTTGCCGGACGCGATGACCCCCACGCGGCCGCCGGCTCGGCGCACGACGCATTCGGCAAGCGCCACCCGCTCGGACAGGCTCAGCAGGAACATCTCGCTTGATTGACAGACCGCGAACAGCCCCGCGACCTCGCGCGCGATGAACCACTCGGTCAGCGACTCCAGCCCTGCAAGCTCGATCTCGCCTCCGGGCGTCATCGGCGTCACCATCGTCGGCCAGACACCGGGCGCAATTCCGTTGCCGGGCATATCCCATTTAGCTGCGGTCTCTGAGCCGTTCACTTCAGTGCTCCCGAAAGCGAGATGCCTTTGATGATCTGTTTGCGTAGTAGCGCAAACACGAGAACTGAGGGAATCATCGCCAGAAACGAGGCGGCAAAGAGGTTCCCGAATGCGATGTTATGGGCTCCGAGAATCATGCGCAGGCCGATCGGCAGGGTCATCATCGCCGAGCGCTGCAGCGAGATCAGCGACCAGAAGAACTCGTTCCAGGCGAAGATGAAGACCCAGATCACCAGCGCTCCGATCGCCGGCAAAGACATCGGCACGAAGATTCTGAACAAAACGCCGAAGCTGCGGCAGCCGTCCATCCGGGCGGCGTCTTCCAGATCCTGCGGGATGTTGACGAAGAACTGTCGAATCAGAAACATCCCGATCGGCATCGCCGAGATCGGCAGGAACACCCCGGGGTGCGTGTTCAGCAGGTTCAGGTAGTTCACCACAAAGTAGAGCGGAATTGCGTTGATCTCCCACGGCACGAACATGGAGCTCAGAAACATGAGAAAGACCGCATCCCGGCCGCGCCAGCGCAGGCGCGAGAAGGAAAACGCAGCCAGCAGCGAGACGACGGTAGTGACCACCAGCGCACCCGCGGTGACGATAAACGAGTTCACGAGCCAGGTGAAAAACGGCCAGCTGTCGAGCACGGTGCGGATGTTGATCAGCGTGACCTGCGATGGAATCAGGCGCGTGGCCTGTCTGAGAATCAGAATGTTGGGCGTAAACGCCCGCACCAGAAGCCACAGCACCGGGAAGAACCAGACGAGCGCGAATGCGGTACAGAGCACGGTGGTGCCGAGCCGCCTGCTTGTCACGCCGCCGAACCGCGTTCTGCCGCGCATGCGCCCGGGCGCAGCGGGCCCGCCCGGCGAGCGTCCCCGTATTCCGCCGCTCATCGCAGATCCCCCTTCAGCTTGAGCAAGCGCACCAGGATCATGCTCACCGCAAAGATCATCAGGAACAACACGAAGCCCACCGCCGCGGCCCGGCCGAAATCCAAAAAGTCGAAGCCGAGGCGGTACATGTAGAGCGCGAGCACCTCGGTGCTTACGCCCGGGCCGCCTGCGGTCATCATCACCACCTGCCCAAAGGTGCGCATGCCGCCGACGGTAGTGATCACAAGTGCAAACAGCAGCGTCGGCCGCAGGAGCGGTAGCGTTATGCCGAAGAAGGTACGAAGCGGCCCCGCTCCGTCGAGCCTCGCGCACTCGTACAGCTCCACCGGTATGGAGGACAGCGCGGCGCGGAAGATGATCATGCGGTAGCCGGCGAGCCACCATATTGTGGTCAGCGCGATCATCGGCA
>PUNW01000148.1 GCA_003552665.1 Spirochaetaceae bacterium
ACGATGGCGCTCACCGACGCCGCCATGAGCGCAACCGAGATTGAGTACGTGAACGCCCACGGCACCTCCACCCCACTCAACGACCCCACAGAGACGCTCGCGATTAAGCGTGCGCTCGGAGACCACGCCTACGCCATCCCCGTGTCGTCCACCAAATCGATGACCGGACACTGCATCGGCGCAGCCGGCGGCGTAGAGGCGGTGGCCACGGTGTTGGCGCTACACGACGGCTTCGTGCCACCCACCATCAACCTCGAGGAACCCGACGAGGGGTGCGATCTCGACTACGTCCCGAACATAGGGCGAGAGCAACGGCTCGGCGCCGCGATGAGCATCTCGCTTGGGTTCGGCGGGCACAACGGGGTGGTGGTGTTCCGCTCGTATAGGTAGAGCACGGCGCCCCGCGCGCCGCAACCCTCACTGCATGGTATAGCCGCCGTCTACGGTGTAGGTCTGGCCGGTGATGTAGCCGGCACCCGGAGTCGCGAGAAACACCACCACCGCGGCCAAGTCCTCAGGCGCTCCGAGCCTGCGCATAGGCACCTGCGAGATGTAGTTATTGAGGGCCGTCTCCGGGAAGGCGTTCCGGGCGGTGGCGGTGGCCACTATCCCGGGAGCCACGGCGTTCACCGTGATTCCGACCGTCGCAACCTCACGCGCAAGCGATTTCGTGAAACCGATCACCCCGGCCTTCGAGGCGCCGTAATGCGCAAAGCCCACCGCCCCCACCAGGCCGGATACCGACGCGAGGTTGATGATTCGCCCACCGCCGCGTTTGCGCAACGCGCCGAGAACCGCTTGCGAACACAGAAAAACGCCCTTCAGATTCACCGCGATCACTCGGTCCCACTCCTCTTCGGCCATCTGCGCAACCGGAGCAATCGGGAACACGCCCGCGTTGTTGACAAGGATGTCTAGCCCGCCGAACTGCTGCTCTACGGCGCTCACCAGTTCAGTGACCGACGACTTGCTCGTAACCTCGACCTCGAAGCCCGCGGCCCTGCCCCCTGTTGCTGCTCCACCTTGCGAGGGACTGCCCGGCCTATCTCCCTGAGCCGCCGCGTTGGGTCCGCCTGCCGCGCTGCCCCCGCCGGAGTCGTTGATCTCGTCGGCGACCACGGCTGCGGCCGCGGCGTCTATATCGGCGATCGCGACCGTGGCGCCCGCGGCCGACAGAGCCCCTGCAAGCGTCTTGCCGATGCCCGCGGCGCCGCCGGTTACAATCGCAACCTTCCCGCGAAGCTCCATGCTAGGCTCCTTCAACGATCCCGACCACGGTGCCGACGTGCACCGCCGTCCCCTCCGGCACCATGATCTCGCTCAGGATACCGTCGGCCGGCGCCGGTATATAGAGCGTGATCTTCTCGGTCACCGCCTCGACCATGTCGGCGCCCTCGGCAACACGGTCACCGGGTTGGTACAACCAACGCTTGATCGTGACCTCCTGCGCGCCGTCGGCGGTCTCGGGCACTCGTGCTTCGTACTTCATGACGCTTCCATCCTTTCCAGTTCCGATCTGGTGATATCTCGCAACCTGTGCCGGTATCGGCGCTCCACCGCGGCGCAGAGGTCACGCTTAACGCTTTCGAAATCGGGCGGATTATCCAGTATCTGGTGCAGCGACACCACCGGCATCTGAGGTACGCCGCAGGGATTGATGAGCTCAAACGGGGCGCAATCGAGCTTGAGGTTCAGCGAGAAGCCGTGAAACGCAACGCCCCGGCGAACCGCTATTCCAACCGCGGCGATCTTGCGCCCGTTCCACCACACGCCCGGATAGAGCTCCTTCTTCTCGGCGGCGACGCCGTAGCCGTTCAGCAGCTCGATCAACAGATCCTCGAGGCTATGCATGTACTCATTAGCGTTGAGACCGATCTCCTCGAGGCGCAGTACCGGAGATGCAATCAACTGCCCGGGGCCGTGGTACGTAATGTCGCCACCACGGTTGACCTTAACAACCGAGATCCCCAACCGCTGTAGGGTTTCAGGCGGAGCGAGGATATTCTCGCGCGTTGCACCCCGCCCGATCGTGAACACGGGATGGTTCTCCTGCAGAACGACGACGGGAGGCAAGCCGCGCCTGACCCGGCCGAACACAATCCGATCCTGCACCGCGAAGGCATCTTCGTAGCCGATCAAACCCAGGTCGAGCCGAAAGCCTTCGGTCATGGCCTACCCCCGGTTATAGAGTCTCGAGCCGAGGCCTCGGCCGGCAACGGCCGGCCGTTCCTCGGTGGGGCGCTTATCAGACCGTGCCGCCGGCCTCCTGGTAAACACTCTGCAGGTCGCCGTTGAGCTGCGCAAAGATGTACACCGGCGCGCAACCGGGGTGCTCGATAACCTTCTTGGCGTTCTTCATGCCCTGCTCGATCTTGTCACGCGAAGGAAAGTACTTCCAGCAGTCGCCCTCGACGAACATGTACTTGCCGCGTACCAGCTCGGGGTCGAAATCGGGCACGCCGCCGGCGACGATGTACACGTCGCCGGCCTTCTTGTTGAAATCGGCGGTGTCTATGCCGCTGACGTTGAAGAGGTCGAGCCCGCCGCGCACGTTGGCAAAGCACCCCGGACAGGTTTGCTGTGCCATGACATGAACGCCCGGCACCAACCCGGTAGGGTCGTTCATCGGGCGCTTGAAGAAGCGGCGGACCTGGTCGACCGGGGTTCCCACCACTTCTATCTTCGAGATATCGGCTTCACCGAGCCCGTCGATCGCGGTTATGCGAACCGCTGCGATCTCCACCGTCTCGAACCCCATCACCGAGCTTGCGACCGCATCCACCGCGACGGTGTCGGTACCGGCAAAGAACAGGTTCATCTCGACCGGGGTGCCGACGTGCGGCCCTTGGCCTTCCATACCGATAATGGCATCGATGAAGGTAAGGTCGGCTTTCCGAATGCGGTAGACGTCGGACATCTTCTGCCCGAGGTCGATGCGATGCGCGCCTTGTTGCTGGTCGCTCGGATGCACGTTCGGAATAATGCCCTGCCAGTTTTTCAGCCCGAGCGTTACGGTGCCGGCGAGATGCGTCTTGAGCTTCGGGAGGTTAATTACCCGATCGGCATCGAGGAAAGGCTTGAACACCTTGGCGTGCTTGAAGACCTTGGCGTTCGGTATCTCGACGTCTACGAGCTCTTCCTCGTCGAAGTAGATAACACGGTCGGCCCCGCCCCGCTCGGCGGCTGCTTTCATACCTGCGGCTTCGAACGCCGGCCGCGCGCGGCCGACGTGGCGCCCGAGCGAAGGGTTGTCACCGACCCAAACCTCCGAGGCCTGCGACTTCTCTTTCAGAAAAGCCACCATGCCTTCGATCACACGCGGATCCACAACCGAGTAACTCTCGGGCGGCGCCTGAAATGCAAGGTTCGGCTTGATCAAGACCGTCTCGCCCGGCTTCACGATGTTGTCTATCCCGCCGACCGCGAGATCGATCGTCTCCTCGATCTTGGCTTTTACTTGTTCGATGTCTTCGTTGTAGCGAACAAACTTCTTGGTCGGAGGCAAGAACTCTTTGTTGCCCTTAAACTCCCCGGTCTTGACGATTGCTACTTTCGGCTTGCTCATACCCATCACTCCTTTACACGAACCTCATTAGTGATGTGGCGCCGTACCAGTGTCAGCAGGCACAACCCCCGGAGCGCTTTACCAGCGGTACTGCGTCACCGCAACACAATCTATTATGGTGAGTTACATCGAGTATGGTATATCGCCTCCGACCCGCCGTCAACATTATAGTGTTCCGAGGGCGCTGATCGGGCTCATCATCTACGGTACGCTCCAACACGGCTGGTATCTCAACGAGATCACTACCGTGTTCTTGGTAGGAGCAATCGCGGTTGGGCTTGTTGCGCGGTACAGTGCCAACAAGATCGCCCGCACCATGGTCG
>PUNW01000282.1 GCA_003552665.1 Spirochaetaceae bacterium
AACTACACGTGTGAAAGCATCAAAGCAGTCTAAACTTACTCTCGTCGTTGATCCCACGGTTGTAAGTCGTGCTAAATCCTACGCGTCGGCTCACAGCACATCGGTGTCAACGCTTGTGGAGTCGTTTCTGAAGAATCTGACCGCTAAGGACGTCACGGCCACGAGCACTGATCCGGACTACTGGCCGCCGATTACTCGGTCGCTCTATGGAGCTCTGGCAGAACAGCGGGACGTTAATACGGACGACCTAAGGCGACGACACCTAAGCGAAAAATATCTGCATGATTAGGGTGTTTCTAGACTCCGACGTGATCCTCGATTTCCTGCTGCAGCGAGAACCTTTCGCCACAGCGGCTGGTGCGATCTTCGCCCGGGGAGAAGCCGGCAGCCTGAGACTACTGACCTCTACTCTGTCGTTCATGAAGGTGCACTACATCGCGGTAACGGTCACGGACCGTTCCGCCGCTCGAGCTTTGGCACGACGCCTGAGACGAGTTCTCGACCTGCTTCCGGTGGCAGCAGAACATGTGGACACCGCTCTGGCATCCAATCTCAAGGATGTCGAAGATTATGTGCAGTATACAGTCGCCCGCGAAGCCCGAGCGGACTATCTCATAACCAGAAACGTCGGTGATTACCCGCGCGAGCCTTCGTTCGTTATGGATCCGGAGGTCTTTCTCAACACCCTCCCCGCATGACCGCCGCCGTCGAGACCTCTCGGCTCCTGGCAGCCTCGGCGCTCGTTGTGATCACCGGCGGCGGTCCGGGCATCATGGAGGCGGGCAACCGGGGAGCTCGTGAGGCAGGGGGTGCCTCTTTCGGCCTCGGAATCGAGTCGCTTACTCTCATCCAGACCGGAAAGATCTCACACTTCCCGATCGTGCTCTATGGAAAGGAGGATTGGGACGGACTGCTCGAGTGGGTCCGCAATACCATGCTCGCCGAGAGGACAATTTCCTCCGAAGACCTGGACCTCATCGCCATCAGCGACTCGCCCGAGGAGATTCGCGATATCGTAGTCGGGGCAATTTCCGACGGCAAGCAGCTCGAAAAGCGCGAGGAGGCTGCCCGGCGCGCGACTCGCAAGGCGTACGAGCGGCAACGGGACGGGGGTTGACGTTCGCTGCGTGGCGCCCGGTTCGGGAAGCACGCCGGCTGCAGCTGGCATGGAATAGGTCGTTCGTGGCGCTTTCGGTCTTCACCCTGGCGCCTCCAGTCCCCTGCAGGCGGTGAGGTACCCGGGGCGTTACAGGCGGCGGTGTTCTCCCCGGGCTTTGGCTTACCGGTGGTCCAGCGGGATCACGAAATCGTTCCGGATGGACCCGTCCTTGGCACTGTAATAGAAGATCCGAAGTACAAGCTCATCAGGAGCATCCGCCGGCAGTTCTACCAGCTCCCGGAAATAGCCCCAGTCGCCCATGGCGCCGGTGGTGAACTCCTCAAGCAGCAGATCGCCGCCGGCAGACTCCACCCGGTAGTTCACCGTACCCTCGAAGACGTTGGAGATGCCGTGGAACGGGAAGCGGCTGGAAACCGTGCTGTCCGGCGCCGGGGCGAACACCTGAATGCCGCCGCGCCCGGCGACGATGGGCTGCAGATAGTCGATTCCCCGCAGGATGGGAATGTACGGCCATTCGTCCACCGCGCTTCGAAACTCAACCTCCAGGTCGGTGGGTTCGGTGACTACCAGGTCGTAAGGGTAGGTCAGCGCCTGAGTGACCGGTTGATCGTCTTCCGGCTCGGCAAGCGCCACCGATACCTCCAACCGGTCGTCGTGTTCCTCCGTTGGTAGAATTACAGTACCACAGTACCATACCCAAGCATCCGCTGGCGCGCATGCGGCAGGCTGCAGATCGTGTAGGGCGCCGCGATATGCCGTCGAGACCTCATGGCAAAATACCTTGCCGGGTAACCGTAATGGAGTTACTCTCTGACGTGAGCTGGAATGCAGCACGACCGAAGATACGGAGGCAATGGGAAGTGGATATCAATCGCAATGCACCGGTGCGGGCAGCAGCCGAGATCGAAGTCGCTGCGCCGGTGGAGCCGTAAGGAAAGCGAACGTGCATGCGCTGATCTGGTTCGGGATTCTCGTTTGCATCTCGCAGTCCGCCGTGCTCTCAGGTCTGAACCTGGCGTTCTTCAGCGTCAGTCGCCTACGTCTGGAAGTGGAGGCTGAGAAGGGCGATCCTGACGCTCGGCGCGTATTGGGCCTGCGCGAGAATGCGAACTTCCTGTTGGTGACAATACTGTGGGCGAATGTGGGGGTGAATGTGCTGCTGGCGCTGCTTTCGGAGTCAGTCCTAGCCGGAGTCGCAGCGTTCGCATTCTCAACGGTTCTGATTACCATCGTTGGCGAGATTCTGCCGCAGGCCTATTTTTCCCGCCGCGCGCTGCAGATATCGGCACGGCTTGCTCCGGTAATCCGCTTCTACCAGCTGCTGCTTTTTCCGATCGCCAGGCCCACGGCTCTGATTCTCGACCGGGTGCTCGGCCCTGAAGCGATCAGCTACTTCCGTGAGACCGATCTCCGTGAGCTCATCCGGCTACATTCCCGGTCATCCGAGACCGAGATCGGCAGAGTAGAAGGAACGGGCAGTCTCAATTTCCTGGCCATTGACGATGTCGCGGTTGCCGAGGAGGGTGAGGTGGTAGACCGGCAGAGCATCGTACAGCTGGAGTTCCGGAACGGAAAGCCGGTTTTCCCCGCCATCTCCGCCTCGTCCGCGGATTCGTTCTTGCGCACGCTGGACGCGTCGGGCAAGAAATGGGTCGTGCTTATTGATGGGGACGGTGAACCGCAGATGACGCTAAACGCGTCATCCTTTCTCCGCGAGGCCCTTTTCTCGCGACGCATACTGCGCCCGTATCACCATTGCCACCGGCCGATCATCGTCCGCGACCCGAGCACAAAGATCGGCACCGTGCTTCCGCAGCTTCGGGTGCACCCCGAGCACGCCGAGGACGATGTGATCGACCACGACATCATCCTCTACTGGGCCGACGTGAAACGGGTAATCACCGGCTCGGACATCCTGGGTCGCCTGCTGCGTGGCATCGCACGCCGCGAACAGGCCTGAACCGGATGCCTCGCGGGCAGCGCGGCCCATTATCGGCTTCAGAACCTCGCGGTCGCAGCCTTCTCAGGAACGAGTGTAGATCGTAGGGTGACGATGTAGGTTAACGATGTGCGGATTGCCGGCGGCCGGAGTCGAACCGGCACGGGGCGCGAACCCCGCCAGATTTTGAGTCTGGTGCGTCTACCAATTTCGCCACGCCGGCAAAAGCGCTGCTGCTGCTGCTTATCTCGCAGCTTATACGCAGGAGTCGGATGCGTCAATCGGTACAATATTGACGAAGGCGAGGCCAGCGCTTAGTATGGCGCGCAAGCACCTGGGAGGGCTGACCGATGCACCGGACCGAACCGCTTACCGTACTCGGCGATTATTCATCCAATGAAGACGCGATTGTAGTCCATCCGAACGACGGTTTTGATTTGAAGCTCATGACAACCGAGCATCCGGTCGAGATATATGCCGGGTGCAGTCTCGACGAGTTTCTCAGCGGCGCGGCCGAGGGCATTGCCGGTGTGATACATTTAAGAAATGAATGCCGAGCTAACACCGTGGAGCTGAGCTCGCGAACGGTGGAACGCCTGGGCAAACCGCGACAGATTGTGCTGGTGATGCAGGACGGGCGACTGCTGCTGCAGCCGGTGTAACAATAAGGCCCGGGTGAGCGCGCCGCAGGTGCGTGGGTGCACTCCGTTCGGTCTGTGAGAACGCAAGGCGTTAATGCGCACAAAACGATGGTTTCTCCGTAGCTTATTGATCTCATGTCTGCTGAGCGTAGTGCTCGCGTGCGCCTCCGCGCCGCCTCCGGC
>PUNW01000164.1 GCA_003552665.1 Spirochaetaceae bacterium
CCGCGAGCGGGTAGCCGAGCGCGCTCTCCCACTCCGGGTTCAGCCTGATGAACTCACCGTCGATACTCGTGATGCAGAGCATATCTAAACTGGAACTGAAATAGCGTTCGAGCTCTTCGGTCGTTGTCTTTCAGAATCTGCTCAGCCGCTTCGGTGCCGTCTATCCCGTCGTCGAGATCAATGTCCATGAGAATGAGATCTCGATCGGCGTCGTTGCGGACGATCTCCAAAGCCTTTTCGCCGGTAGATGCAGTAATAACTGTGTATCCGGCTTTCTCGAGCGTCCGCTTCTCGACAATCGCGACCAGCGGTTCATCCTCAACAAGCGACATGGTTCTTTTTTCGATATTGTCCTGTGCCGGCATCACAAATTGAAATACTGAATGTCCACACGGCTTTAATCAAACTACCAAATCGATCAGGTTTTTCATATCACTGCGATGCTGCCTTAGTGTCTGAGACGTTAGAGCGGTGACTACCGGGAGCACCTGTTGTGCCGGAGCGTCGAACTCCTGGTTTATCGCAAACACTGCTTTATATTCGGGAGCGTGCCGATACAGATCGTGCCGATAGATATAGAAACAACCATCGTAACGAGGAGCGGGTGTGTTTGTGAGAGACGTGGCGCCGCAGATTGGAACGCAAGCGGCGCGAAGGAAGCGAAGGCGGCGCACAAGCGCCCGGGTGACGGCGTTGGCAATTGTGGCGATGATGCCGGCGATGGGCGGCTCAGGCGGGGCCTTCGCCTACGATGCCGGAGCGGCCGAGGAGGAGCCGGTGTTGCTCGAGCTCGAGCGGTTGGAGTTGCGCTTCGAGGAGCTCAGACGCCTGGAACGACGCCTGGAGCAGCGCTCGGAAGACAGGGCGCGGCTCGGAGAGGTGCCGCAGTTGGACCGCAAGCCTGAGATCGAACGCGAGCTGCGGCCCAAGCTCGTACCGCGACGGCGCAGCGCTCTGTACCCCAGCCTGTTCGAGACGCACGATATCGTTGCCTACTACGGCAATCCCCGGTCCGACCGCATGGGTATCCTCGGGGAACAGCCGCTTGAGCAAACCACCGAGCTTCTGAAGCGCCGTGCCGCGGAGTATGCCGAGCTCTCGCGCGAGACCGGCCGTGAGGTGCTTCCGGGCTTTCACCTGGTGTACGCTACCGTGTTCCCCGACGGCGAGCTCGGCCGGCTCTCGGAGGCGCTCCTCACCAAATGGATAGAGTATGCGCTTGAGCGTGACGTTCTGGTGATCCTCGATCATCAGATCGGCCGTCACAGCGTGGAACGCGCAATCACCGAGATGCTCCCGTACCTCCGGTACCCGAACGTGCATCTCGCGATTGATCCCGAGTGGGCTACCGAGGTGCCCGGGCAGGAGGTCGGCGGGGTGCACGCTGAGGAGGTGAACGCGGCTCAGCGGATGATACAGGAGCATCTCATCGAGAACGACCTTCCGGGAAGACGCGTATTCGTGGTGCACCAGTTTCACCGGCGCATGATCGAGGAGGCGCACAAGGTGCGCAGCGACTTTGAGCGCGTGGACGTAGTTCACAACATGGACGGGTTCGGTCCGCCGCGGATTAAGCTCAACACCTGGAACTATCTGTTGCGGTTTGATAATCTGCCCTTGAAGGGCTTCAAGCTGTTTTATCCCAAGAGCTGGCGCGCCGGAGGCTACGATGACCCGCTGATGACGCCGGCGGAGGTGCTGCAGCTGGAGCCGCGCCCGGTGTTCATTCAGTATCAATAGCAGCAAGGCCTGATATCAAAGGCCTGAGATCAATGGAGCGTTTTGTGGAGTCCGACGCAATCAAGCAGCACGTGGATCTGATCCGCGAGGTTTTCCTCTATGCTCAGCGCTTTCGCGGCGGCACCTTCGTGCTCCATATCGATTATGCGATCAATCTGCACGGCCTGCTCGCCGAGGTGGTGAAGGACCTCGTCCTGCTGCAGCAGAGCGGAATCCGCATGGTCCTCGTGCCGGGCGCTTCGCAGCGCATCGACGAGATCCTCGCCGGCTACGGGATTGAGAACCGGCGGCACGCCGGGGTGCGGATCTCGCCTCCGGAGGCGATCCCGTTCATTAAGATGGCGGCGTTCGATGTCTCCAACCATCTGATGACGCTGCTGACCGCGCGCGGAACCAACGCGGTCATCGGCAACTGGGTGCGTGCCCGTAGCATGGGAGTCCGCGACGGCGTCGACTACGGCGATACCGGTACGGTGGACCGAATCAAGCTCGAGCACGTGCAGAAGGTGCTCGACGACGGCCTTGTGCCGATCTTTCCGTGCGTGGGGTGGAACGCGGCCGGCAAGCCCTACAACATCTCCTCCCATGAGCTCGCCCAGGAGCTCGCCGTGCAGCTCGGAGCACAGAAGCTGTTTTTCATCACCGATTTCAACGGAATCACAACCGGCGAGTACGAGCTCGACGAGCGCTTTGAAATCACCACCGACCAGCGAGTACACCGGATGGATCTGGCTGAAGCGCGCCGCTTTCTGGAGCTCAACGAGCACCACGCTGAGCGGCCGGGGGTTGAGCTCGTGCGCCGCGGCGTGGCGGCGGCCCGCGGTGGGGTCGCGCGCGTGCATATCGTCGACGGACGCATCGACGGGGTGGTCCTCAAGGAGATCTTCTCAAACCTCGGTGTCGGCACAATGATACACGCCAATGTTTACGACAGCATTCGTCCGCTGACGCTGGAAGACATCTCCGATGTGCTGCGGATCATGCGGCCGCTGGTGAAAAGCGGCGTGCTGGTAGCGCGCAGTGAAGACGACCTGCGTGCGCAGCTTGACGACTACGTGGTGTTCGAGACCGACGGGACGATCTACGGTTGCGGCGCACTGCACGAGTACGAGGGCGGAAAGGCCGAGCTGGCTGCGATTGCGGTGGATGCGCGGCACGCCGAGCGCGGTACCGGGCGCAAGATCGTCGAGTATCTGCTCGCCCAGGCGCGGCGGCGCGGCTGCCGGCAGGTCTTCGCCCTGACGACACAGACCTACGACTGGTTCTCGATGCACGGGTTCTATCCCGGAACGGTGCAGGACCTGCCGCCGGGCAAGCGCGAACGCTACGACCGCACGCGCAACTCGCGCATCCTGCTCCACGACCTGTAGCCGCGGCCGGAGGGGCCGGCGCCGCGCGCCCGCCACACAGCCCGCCGCCGGAAGCCCGCCCTTCATACATCCCGCCGTCGGGCGCCCCGCGGCGGGTCCCCGCGCGCCGCGCCGGCACCTCCCACGCCGGCTATCGTTGCCGCTCGGTGCCGGGCGGTAGTATACTTCCGATATCCTATTACAAGGCATGGCGTCCGCAGTCTGCACCGCGGGGTGTGCGGCGCGCAGTGCACCTATCGTACAGAGACGTACAGACTATACGCACCACAAGACGGAGAGCGAAGCATATGGAAAAGCACGAATTTCAGACTGAAGTGAGTCAGTTGCTCGACATTATTGTGCATTCGTTGTACTCGCAGCGCGAGATCTTCATCCGCGAGCTCATCTCCAACGCGTCCGATGCGCTCGACAAGATGAAGTACCTCACCCTCACCGACGACACCTTCAAGGGGATGGGGTTTGAGCCGCGCATCGATATCGAGTTCGACGAGGAGAACCACGAAACGCTGACGATCAGCGACAACGGCATCGGCATGAACCGCGAGGACCTGATCGAGCAGCTCGGCACCATCGCCAAGTCCGGTACCAAGACCTTCCTCTCGCAGCTTTCGGGCGATGCGAAGAAGGACTCCAATCTCATCGGGCAGTTCGGCGTTGGGTTCTACAGCGCCTTCATGGTGGCCGAGCAGGTGGAGGTCAGAAGCCGCAAGGCCGGCGAGGAGCAGGGCTGGCGCTGGCGCTCCGACGGCAAGG
>PUNW01000142.1 GCA_003552665.1 Spirochaetaceae bacterium
GGCGTTGCTCTACCTGTTCCTCGTTCCGAACCGGCTCGGGCTGGAGCCCGTGCGCTCGGTCAGCTTCGTCCGCGCAATTGCGCCTCCTTCCGAACACGTTCTTGTGCTGCCGGCCACCGATGAGCAGGGCTTGCCCGAGGCCACGATCGCTCCCCCGGCACCGCTGACTCCGTTTCGAACCGGCGAGTTGTTCGGGTACCTGGACGGTGAAGGTACGATCGTCCACCTCGCGCCCGTGCAGTACGACGTAGCGTACTCAGAGACATTCTATCTCAACTTCGAGAGGACACCCGAGCGGCTGATCGTTCGCGCACCCGGCGGGGGCCGGATCGCGGAGCTCGAGGCGCGCGGCTACCCGGTTGCAGCGGCGCAGCACGTCTACGTGGTCGCGCCGTCTCAGGATGAGCTGAAAGCCTTCGGCCTTGACGGCGAGGAGGTATGGCGTAGTCGGTTTCCGGCGCCGATCACCGATCTCGACACCGCCGCGGGGAGCGTGGTCGCCGGGCTTCTCGACGGCGGCGTGATCTATATTGAGCCCGGGGGTGAGATGCACGTCATAGATCCCGACCCGCATTCCGAGATCGCGGTGGTCTACGGAGTGGCGCTGAGCCCCTGCGGGCGAACTATCGCAGTATTGAGTGGGCTCGCGCCCCAGCGCCTTCGCATCTATCGGTTTGAGGCAGGCGAGGATGGGGGAGAAACGAGCCTGCTTCAGGCGCGCAGCCTTGAGCGATACCGGCGCGAACCGGCAGTGGTTCGGTTCGCCCCGGACGGTGCGGCATTTGTCTACGAGCACGGCAGAGATCTGGAACAGCTGTCGCTTACGACGTTTGAGAAGCGGGAGCTTGACCTCCGGGGCGAGGTTGTCTCGCTCGCATTCGGTGGTCCGCACGGTTCAAACGCTTTCGTGACGCAGGGCGACCACGGCCGGAGACTTGCAATCTTTGCGCCCAACTGGGCACCCGTCCTCGAGCATGAGCTCGGGGAGGTCGAAGCTTTCGTCGCACCACGCGATGACTGTCTCGTCGTCGGAGTAGGAGGGGTGCTGCTGTGCATCGCGATCGACGCCGGCTGAGTTTCGGCATTGCAATCGGTTGCAGCATCATCGCTCTGCTGGTATTGACGCCGGCTCTCCTGCGAGCGTGGGAATGGCCGTTTGCGGAGTTCAATATGCTTCGCAACTTCGGTGTCTATGAGAACGGTTACGCGTTCCCCGGCGCGCAGTTGACAGGGGCGAATGACCCTACTCCAATACACAGCGGTGAGCTCGTGTTCAGAAGCGCCGGCCATGACGGCCTGCGTGGTATTCGGGGGCCCCTCGGGAGTATGGTCGCTGTTGATCACGAGCGTGGGTTTCGGTCGGTGTACACAAACCTCGATCCCGAAATCGTTGCGGCACTCGAGCCTGCCGTACCGGCTGACGCCTCGCTCGGTCCGCCCGGCGGAAGCGGATACGTCCGAGAGGCGAACGCGCTGCGGCTTGAGATCCTCGACCTCGAGCGCGGCGTGCGCGTGAATCCTGCGCTGCTGCTTCCGCGGTACGGTGACACCTCGGCACCGGTGATACAGGGGCTTGCCCTGCAGGTTGACGGGCAGCTTGTCCCTGTCGATCAGGAGCCCGAGCGGTTGACGACAGGCCGCCATCTGCTGGTCGTCGAGGCCTGGGATGCCGCTGCACCGGGGCCGGCTGCGCCCCGGCTCGCACCGCAGCGCTTCATACTTGAGTCCGCCGACGGTGAACGCAATATGGTGGAGCTCGAGCTCGAAACGGTCCGTGAAGGGGTGCAACGGCTGAGTGGAGAGCGCGTTGACCGACTCATGCTCGGGCCGTTTCAGTATGCGATTGGGGAGGTCGAGGTCGACAACGAGCCGCGGGTTTACCGTGTAACAGTTGAAGACCACCATGGGAACAGCACGACCCGCGAGTTCTCGGTGCAGGCGACGGAGGCGGAAGGGCGTCCGGGGGCGGTGCGTTGAAGACCTTCTCCAAACGCCCGGCAACGGGGGAGCGCATGCAACGCATCCGCTGTCCGGTGTGCGGCAGCGGGGAGTTCGCCTCGCATTGGGACTGCGACGAGTTCCGATTCGTCCGCTGTCGCGGTTGCGGTCACCTGTGTCAAAACCCGCAGCCGCTTGCCGCAGATGTTCGGCAGCGGTACGACCGGGAGTACTTCGATTACGAGCGCGAGAACGACCGAGCTTTCCTGAACCTGATGCTGCTCGGGCTGCGTGACGTGGCCTACGAGCGATGGCTTTTCGATTTACCGCGGCCGCTGCGGGTTCTCGATATCGGCTGCGCCACCGGGGCGTTGCTCGAGTTTTTCGCCGGCAAGCACGGTTCTGCGGTCCAGGGCGTTGAAGTATGCGCCCCGGCGGCCCGCTACGGCATAGAACGGCGCGGCATTCCGATCCATATCGGTACGCTGGAAGAAGCGGCGTTTCCGGCCGAGGAGTTCTCGCTGGTTCATTTCTCACACGTTATCGAGCATATACCCGACCCGCGCGGGTTTCTGAGCGAAGTCTTTCGTATTCTGGCTTCCGGGGGAAGAGCGGTGGTGGTAACACCCGACACCGCCGGCCTGCAGGCGCGCGTGTTCGGTCGCCGATGGCGCTCGGCTATCGCCGATCACCTGCACCTGTTTTCGCGCCGCGGACTGGCCCGGCTTCTCCGTGACTGCGGGTTCAGCATTGTCGATCAGGCCTACTGGGGCGGGCTGGCGCAAGGGAGCGTTCCCGAATGGGTCAAGCGTCCGGTCGACCGAGCCGCGAAGCGCTTCCGGTTCGGAGACGTGATGCTGCTGCTCGCCGAACGTCCGAGTGATGCGGCTGCCTCCAGCCGGTCGCTGCCTCGGGATTCGGTCTAAGCCGCGTGGCTTGACAGTAATCAGTGCATTTCCTACCATGCCTATGCGTATGATTCGAGAACGGCTCCAAGAGCTGACGATGCAGCAACTGCATCGATTAGCTGACCGGTACGAGCTTGACGGCGCATCCGAGCTGTCTCGGGATGAGCTGATCGAGATGGTCGCCGAGGCGATAGATGAGTTCCGGCTTGAGCGTGAGGCCGGCAATGATCATCCGGTGACGGTTCAGGAAAAAAAGTACGAATGCTATATCGACGCTGTGCTCGATGGGTCTGATTTTCGTTCCGTCGATCCTGACGAGTGGGAACTGCCCGAGCAGTATAACGAGACCAGGATCGTACTACTGTTGCGTGATCCTTCCTGGGCGTACTGTTACTGGGAGGTCAACGAGAGTTATCTCGCGAAGCTCGCCGAGAACTGCGGTTGCACCGAAGACGTTCCGCTGGACGAGCGCGATCCGGAGGAAGAGTTTGACGGCCTGGCGCTGCGGGTGCACGAGCTCCCGAGCATGACGGCCGGGTCCAACGAAGCGCTGTACACCTTCACGATTCCGGTTAAGTTTGAGGATCGCAGCTGGTACATCAATCTTCCGCACACCGGCACCTTCTATCGCGTTTCGCTGATCGCGCATGCCGATGATTGCGTGCAGACGCTCGCGGTGTCCAACGCGGTTGCGGTTCCGGCCGGAGATCTTGCGATTCCTATCGGAGAGAACCTGGAAACGACAGCCGACAAAATCCTGTCGATCATCAATCTCGAAGCAATGCCGGTAGAAACATACTCCAACCGGATGCCGCAACGGATCATCTCGTTGCAGGACGAGTAGCCGCAATGACCTCAAAATCACTCCAGATTGCCGCATTTGAGAGGGCAGCGAGGAGCATGTAATGCCAAACGGATATCTGCTGCTGGTTCTTCACGCGCACCTGCCGTTCGTGCGTCACCCTGAGCACGACTCCTTCTTGGAGGAGAACTGGCTATTTGAAGCCA
>PUNW01000288.1 GCA_003552665.1 Spirochaetaceae bacterium
GCTCGCGTTGAGCGCGCTCCTGTTTGCAGTACTGGTGGGGGTGCCGCTCGGGGTCATCGGCGGCTCGAATCCGGGGAGCATCTGGGACAGCCTGGCGCGCGGGGTGGGGCTCATCGGCCAGACGGTGCCCAACTTCTGGATTGCGCTGATCTTCATTCTGGTGTTCTCGGTTAACCTCGGGTGGCTGCCGTCGTTCGGCCGCGGGCACTGGAACTCAATCGTGCTGCCCGCGGTGTCGCTCGGGCTGTTTCCGCTGGGCCAGATCGTGCGGCTGATGCGCTCGGCGGTGCTCGAGATTCGCGGCGAAGACTATATACGCACCGCCTACAGCAAGGGGATCAACGACCGCCGCATCTACGTAGCACATGTGTTCCGCAACGCCGCGATCCCCCTCGTGAGCATGCTCGGCGTGCAGTTCGGCTACCTGCTCGGCGGCTCCATATACATCGAGACGATCTTCGCCTGGCCCGGACTCGGCCGCATGATCGCCGAGTCGGTTGCTGCGCGCGACTTTCCCTTGGTACAGGCGGTGGCAGTGTTCACCAGCCTGGTCGTTATCGTGATGAACCTGTTGACCGACGTCGCGTACGCTCTGATTGATCCGAGGATTAGATATGACAAGTGAACAACCTCAGCCGGCCTCCGGTCCCGATCTCTCGCCGAGCGCCGATCCGCTGCTCGAGGACGAGCGCAGCCGTGTGCGGCGTGCGTTGAGCTACGGCGCGAAGCTGCTTTTTAGGGACAAGGGCGGCATGATCGGGCTGTCGCTGTTCATGGTGGTGGTGTTTGCCGCGGTTTTTGCGCCGTACATCGCGCTGCACAATCCGCTGCAGCAGGACCTCACCCGCTCGCGGCAACCGCCGGCCTGGCGGGACGGCGGGAGCTGGGAGTATCCGCTCGGGACCGACAGCCTGGGGCGTGACATGTTCAGCCGGATCATCTACGGCTCGCGCGTTTCGCTTACGGTAGGGTTCCTGGGCGTGGCGATTGCGTTGAGTATCGGTTTGGTCCTCGGTCTGGTCGCCGGGTTCGCCGGCGGGCGGGTGGACAACGTCATCATGGGGGGCGCCAATCTCTTCCTTGCGGTGCCGTATCTGTTGATCGTGGTCGTTGTTGCGGCGGTAGTGGGTAGGAGCCTCGTCAACGTGGTTCTGATCTTCGGCCTTACCGACGCGCCGCTGTTTGTGCGCATAACGCGCGGGGAGGTGCTTCGGATCCGCAATTCGGGATACGTGGAGTCGGCGGTTGCAATCGGCGCCGGGCGGGCCCGGATACTGTTCGACCACATTCTGCCGAACCTTGTTGGTCCGCTGATCACGGTGGCAACCTTCGAGATGTCGGCGATGATCTTCTACGAGGCGGGGTTGGGATTCCTAGGCCTCAGCGTACCGCCGACCATACCGAGCTGGGGCAACATGCTCGCAGCCGGAAGGCAGTATCTGGCGAGCACTCCCTGGGTTGCAACCTATCCGGGATTTGCGATCATCTTCACCGCCTTGGGGATGAACCTCTTCGGTGACTGGCTGCGTGACGTGCTCGACCCGCGCCTGCGACGGAAAGGAAGGTAAACGCCTCGTGAGTATTCTCGAAGTGAGTGATCTGGCGGTGGAGTTCAACACCATCGAAGGGGTGGTGCATGCGGTGAACGGCGTGTCGTTTTCGCTTGACAGTCGCGAGACGCTCGGTATCGTGGGCGAGAGCGGCAGCGGCAAAAGCGTCTCGATGATGTCGCTGCTGCGCCTCATTCCCGAGCCGCCGGGGCGCATACGCTCCGGCGCGGCGTGGTTCGAGAGCTCGAAAGGCCGGGTGGATCTGTTATCGCTGTCCAAGACCAAGCGCGCGGCGGTGCGCGGACGCGATATCGGTTTTGTATTTCAGGACCCGATGAGCTCGCTCAATCCGCTGATGACCGTGGGGGAGCAGATCGCGGAGTCGATGCGCCTGCACCTTGACCTTGGGGAGCGGGCGGCGCGCAAACGCACGGTTGAGCTTCTTGACCGCGTCGGAATCCCGGCGGCGGCCGAGCGCTACGGCAACTACCCGCACCAGTTTTCCGGGGGGATGCGCCAGCGCGTCATGATCGCGATCGCGATCGCCTGCGGGCCGAAACTGCTGATCGCCGACGAGCCGACCACCGCGCTCGACGTCACGGTGCAGGCGCAGATCTTGGACCTGGTCAAGAACCTGCGCGACGAGCTCGGGCTGGCGGTGATCTGGATATCGCACGATTTGGGCGTGGTCGCCGGGTTGGCCGACCGGGTCATCGTGATGTACGGCGGGCTGGTGGCGGAATGTGCTCCGGTGGACGAGCTGTACGAGCAGCCGCGCCATCCGTACACCGAAGGGTTACTCGAGGCGCTGCCGCGCGTCGACCAGGATCGCGGCGAGGAGCTGCGCAGCATCGAAGGCACGCCGCCCGACCTCTATCTGGCTCCCGCAGCCTGTCCGTTCGCTCCGCGCTGCAGCTACGCCTTCGACCGCTGCCGACAGGCGGTCCCGCCGCGCTACGTGGTGAACAACGGCCACGACACCGCCTGCTTCTACGATCTTGCAGAGAGGAGACCGCGCAGTGAGTAACGTGAGCACCGCTGATGCCCGGCCGTTGGTCAAGGTCGAGGGGCTGAAACAGTACTTTCCGATCACGCGCGGGGTGATTTTCAGCCGTGTTGTGGGAGCGGTGAAGGCGGTGGATGGAATCAGCTTCGAGATTTCACGGGGCGAGACGCTCGGGCTCGTGGGTGAGAGCGGGTGCGGAAAATCGACGACCGGCCGCTCTATTCTGCAGCTGTATCGGCCCACCGCCGGTTCGGTGCAGTTCGACGGCACCGAGTTGACCGCGCTCGACCGGGATGATCTCGGGGCTATTCGGCCCCGCATTCAGATGGTGTTCCAGGACTCCTACTCCTCGCTCAATCCGCGCCACTCGGTGGGCAAAATCGTCGCTGAGCCGATGGTTATCGACGGGGGCTACGCGCGCGGGGAGATGAACGAGCGCGTCGCCGAGCTACTCGAGCTCGTGGGGCTCAATCCGAAGCACCGCTCGCGCTTTCCGCACGAGTTCTCAGGGGGGCAGCGTCAGCGCATCGGTATCGCGCGCGCGCTGGCCCTGAACCCGGACTTCATCGTCTGCGATGAGCCGATCTCGGCGTTAGACGTATCGATTCAGGCCCAGGTCGTGAACCTGTTGCAGCGTCTGCAGAACGAGCTCGGGCTGACCTATCTGTTCATCGCGCACGATCTGAGCATGGTGCGGCATATATCAACGCGGGTTGCGGTCATGTACCTCGGCAGAGTGATGGAGCTCGCCGACAATGCCGACCTGTTCAACGAGCCGCTGCATCCGTATACGCAGTCGTTGATCTCGGCCGTACCACTGCCCGACCCCAAGGCCGAGCGCGAGCGGCGCCCTATTCTGCTCAAAGGCGACCTCCCAAGCCCGTCAAACCCGCCGCGCGGCTGCGTGTTTCACACCCGCTGCCCGCTTGCCCAGGCCGTCTGCTCCGAAGAGGTCCCCGCCTACCGCGAGGTGCGCCCGCGGCACTGGGCCGCCTGTCATTTCGTGGAGTAGCAAGTGGTGCGACTCGTCGCGGCGCCCGGCCGGTAGCGCGGGCAACGCCGGCCGTCGCCGCGCAGCCACAGCCGCGCGGGCGCGATGCGACGCGCGGGTGGGATGTGATCAGGACCAGCTACGCTCGGGGAAGCGGACGACCATGTGCACCTGCGCCGTCTCGGAGCCGGTGTTCGTGATGGTATGGTGCAGGTCGCAGCTATAGTTGATGAAGTCGCCTGCGCGCAGATGCGCGTGCCGGTTGGGAACCTCTACCTCGATCTCCCCCGA
>PUNW01000284.1 GCA_003552665.1 Spirochaetaceae bacterium
AGCAGTTTCCGGCGATGGCGAGGCGCCTCGAGGAAAACCGCGCCGGGTATTCGGGACACGGGGTGCCGTCCCTGGTCCTTCAGGGCGAGCATGACATCATCATCACCACCCCGGAGCAGGACCGCTTCGTCGCCGAGCTCTGCGCGCTCGGAACCCCGGTACGCTACGAAGTCATGCCCGGGGCTCGCCACCGCGACACTCGCCCGGCCGGCTTCCGGCGCTCGGTGGAATGGATGCGGCATCTTGACGCCGGCGGCAACCCGCCCGACGACTGCGAGGACTTGCTGTAGCGCGCGGCTGTGTGGAGCTCAAGCGCCATGTAAGAAGCGGTGGCGCGACTGCGAGGAGCTATAGCGCGGGAGCCCTGCGTGACGGGAAACCTGCGCCGGTGGCCGTGCCGGTTGCACCTCACCAGTGTGCGTCGTTCTGACCGGAATAGAGTCCGCGGGGGCGCAACTGCTGCCGGCTGCGCCGTGCCAGCGTTACCAGCGAGATCGTGTTGATGGCGATGTGCAGCAGAACCGCCGACACGATATCGCCCGACAGCTCAGCCAGAGCCGCCAGCGCAATCCCCATGACGAGGGCGTACAGCGGCCAGGGGCGCAGACGCTTCGTGGCCGGAAAATGAACCGCCGCAAACAGCAGCGTGGCAATCGCCGGCCCCAGCACCGGCTGCAAGGCTCCGCGAAAGAGTGTCTCCTCGGCAATGCCGCTGATCACCGCAAGCAGCACGCACGTCCGCAGCGGCACGCCGCGAAATACGCCGGCCAACTCATTAAACAGCTCGCGAATGTGCCTGTTGGAGCGCGTACCCCAGCGCAGCAGCACAACCTGCAGGATCAACGCGACCGCAAGCACTACTACCTCGGCCGCTAGCGCGGGCCTGGGCCAGACCGGCGGAGGGAGGAAACGGCCGGCCGTAACGTACTGCAGGCCAACGCCCAGGGCGAACATGAGGCCGTAGAACAGAGCCGCCGGACGTATGAGGGAGCCGCGTTTGGCAGGTCGCTTAGGGGTCATGGGGTCCATACTGCGCGTGCCGTGCCGGTTCGTCAACTGCCGGTTCGTCAACTGCCGGCCGTGAGCGCGCGGCCTTGCCGACAGGGACGGCATCGAGTAGACTCAGAGGCCGCCGGGCATTAATAGCGCCGGGCACCAGTCCCACACGCCCTGGAAAGGATCGCAGTATGCAGAAACCGCTACGCAGTACCACCTCCACCGCCGGCCGCCGCATGGCCGGTGCGCGCAGCCTGTGGCGCGCAAACGGGATGCAAGACGAGCAGTTCGGGCGCCCGATAATAGCGATCGCCAACTCGTTCACGCAGTTCGTCCCCGGTCATGTGCATCTGCACCAGGCCGGCCAGATGATCAAGCAGCGCATAGAAGCTCACGGCATGTTCGCCGCTGAGTTCAACACCGTTGCGATCGACGACGGCATTGCGATGGGGCACGACGGAATGCTGTACTCGCTGCCGTCGCGCGACCTGATCGCCGACAGTGTCGAGTACATGTGCAACGCCCACTGTGTCGACGCCCTGGTCTGCATCAGCAACTGCGACAAGATCACGCCGGGGATGATGATGGCTGCGATGCGGCTGAACATACCGGTGATCTTCGTCTCCGGCGGGCCGATGGAAGCGGGGCGTGTCGGCGACAAGCGCTACGACCTGATCGATGCGATGGTGTTGGCAGCGGATCCGTACGCCAGTGAGGAGGATGTGGCCGAGATCGAGCAGGCGGCCTGTCCAACCTGCGGCTCCTGCTCGGGGATGTTCACCGCCAACTCCATGAACTGTCTGAACGAGGCTATCGGGCTCGCGCTTCCGGGCAACGGCACCGTGGTAGCCACGCACTCTACGCGCACGCGCTTGTTCGAGCAGGCCGCAGACCGCATCGTTGCGCTGGCGGGCGCGTATTACGAGCAGGGCGACGAATCGGTGCTGCCGCGGTCCATCGCGACGCGCGCGGCGTTTCTCAACGCCATGACCCTCGATATCGCGATGGGCGGCTCAACGAACACCGTCCTGCATCTGCTCGCGATCGCGCGCGAGGGAGAGGTTGCGTTCACGATGGAGGATATCGACCGCCTCTCGCGCAGCACCCCGTGCCTCTGCAAGGTGGCACCGAGCTCTGCATATCATGTTGAAGACGTCAACCGCGCCGGCGGAATCCTCGGGATCATGGCTGAGCTCAACCGCCTCGGCAAGCTCGACGCCGGCGTCCGGCGCGTTGACGGTCTGACTCTCGGCGAAGCGCTCGAGCGCTACGACGTCTGCGCCCACCCGCTCGGCGAGGCGACTGAGCTTTACAGCGCCGCCCCGGGAGGCGTGCGCGGCAACCTCGAGCTCGGCTCGCAGTCCGCGCGCTATCAGGAGCTTGACACCGACCGCGCCTCGGGGTGCATCCGTGACGGCGCGCACGCCTACGCGCCGGACGGCGGACTCGCAGTCCTCACCGGCAACATTGCCCGCAACGGCTGTATCGTCAAGACCGCCGGCGTCGCCGCCGAAGTGATGCGGTTCAGCGGCACGGCCCGGGTCTTTCACTCCCAGGACAGCGCATGCGACGCCATCCTCGGCGGAAGCATCCGCCCCGGCGACGTAGTCGTGATCGCCTACGAGGGCCCCAAGGGCGGGCCGGGGATGCAGGAGATGCTCTACCCCACGAGCTACATCAAGGCGATGGGCCTCGGAACAGACTGCGCGCTGATCACCGACGGCCGTTTCTCAGGCGGGACCTCGGGGCTTTCGATCGGGCATATCTCCCCTGAGGCCGCCGCCGAGGGTGAGATCGCGCTCATCCACGACGGCGACCGCATCGAGATCGACATACCCGAACGCAGCATCAGCTTACAGGTCCCTGCGGACGAGCTCGAGTCACGCCGCCGCGTCGAGAAACACCGTGGCGAGGCGGCGTTCACCCCGCGGCGCGAACGCCGCGTTTCGGCAGCGCTTCGTGCCTACGCGGCGCTGGCTTCCAGCGCCGATAAGGGCGCGGTACGGGAGATCTGAGCGCGCGGATCTGCCCCTACGCGCGCGCATCTTCCAGACGTTGCGCCGGATACTCGTTCCGGAAGCTATGGATGACTTCACGGGGAATGGCGACACGCACCGGGCTTCCCGGCTCCAGCCGGCGGCGCGCGAATGCATCGGCTGCAAGCTCCACCTCCAGGCGCTCACCGGTGGGCATCGGCTGAGCAAGGAGCTCGTAGCGGTCGCCGGTACTGTGAACGCGCTCCACCACCGCCGGAATCAGTTCGACCGCCCCGCGCTTCTGCCCGCGCACCACCCCGCTCGGCGACACCAGATCGACGCGTGAAGGCCTGATACAGAGCGTTACCGGCGTCCCCGCAGGGTAGGCTGCCGGGATCGCTAGCTCGAGCCCCCCTTCGGTCCGCACCACGCTCCCGCCGCCGGCCTCATGCACCGTGCGGGTGGAATCTCCGGCGGGTAGCGGTTCGCCGGCGCGTCGCCCGGCCTGAACCGTGCCGTTCAGGATGTTGCGCGTGCCGACGATTCGCGCCACCCGGTGCGAGATCGGGCGCCGGAAGACCTCCTCGGTTGCCCCGATCTGGAGGAGCTTCCCCTGCTCCAGCACCGCCATTCGATCGGCCAGCGCGTAGGCCTCCTCGATCGCGTGCGTGATCAGAACGATCGGAATCCTGTGCCGCTCGTGGATCTCGCGCACGAGGCGCAGCAGCCGCGTTCGCACTGTAGCGTCCACCGCAGAAAACGGCTCATCTAGCAACAGAATGCGCGGCCGTGGTGCCAGCGCGCGGGCGAGCGCTACCCGCTGCTGTTGGCCGCCGGACAGCTCATGCGGCAACCGTTG
>PUNW01000291.1 GCA_003552665.1 Spirochaetaceae bacterium
CAACCCTCCGGACGGCGGACCGCACCTTCGCTGAAGCCTTTTTCGGCGAACGATTCTTCGGAAATACGTATGGCGCCGAACTGCGCCGGCAGTTGCGCGACGGGCCACTTTTCGCGAGCTACGTCGAAGAGCTCCGAACGGTCAGCGAGATCGACGACCTGCGTCTGGTGCGCGACGAATTCGGCGACCCGATCTTCGACCCCGAAACCGGCCGCCCGATCTTCGAGCTGCCCGACCTGCGCACCGGCGTCTTCGTGCGCAAGCGCTTCTCGGCCGGCGTGTCGATACGGCGTGGCAAGACGGACTGGGGGGTGCGTGTCTACGACCAGCGACGTGAATTCGAGTTCGATGCTCGCGACGAGCGGTCGCAGGGCATCATTGGCGACATCACCTGGCGCGTGGCGCCGCGAACGAGCGTCTTCGGGAACCTCCGTGTTGAGGAAACCACCTACGCCGATGAGCGCGACCGCGAAGACACGCTGTGGAGAGCGCGGCTCGGCGTAAAACGTGATCTCGGGCCAAGGACAAGCGCCTCGATCGACTACGGCTACACCGAGCGCGAGTCGACCGTGGCTGACCGGGAATACCGGGAGAACCGGGTGACGGCCACCTTGACCCGGACGTTTTGAGCGGCTGCGGCGGGCAGGAGACGAACCTGGGTGACTTGAGCAACAGAATCAATGGAACAAACGGGGACAGGCTTGTGAATCGGTCCCTATTGGTCGTATTGGGCGCCATTCCCACAGTTTCGCCGGAACAACGAACTGCCGCCCACCGTCAACCGCCTGACTATTTTCGTCACGTGTCCGCCACCTCCACCCCACGGGAAACAGGGCGCCTGCCCTCTGCCAGAGCGAATGCGACGCCAGAGATAGCCAACTTATTGATCCAGCGCAATTAGCGGCCAGCCCAAACGCCGGTATCAGCGCAGCCCTGGTTGGCGCGATATTTGCCTTGCGTCCTTAAGGCAAGCAAGTGGACGGATTTGCGCATCGGTCCCTGCCCAACAGTCACCACTCAAGAACTGCAGCAGTTCCGCCGATCTACTGCAGACACACCAAACACGCGATCGCGAGAGAGAGATGAATACACGCACTGCAAGACCACTTCACCCCACCCCAGGAACTCGACAAGCCGGGCACGGCAAGGGGCGATCGAAATGGGGCACCAGCATCTGGTGGTTCCTGGTCAGTCTGTGCCTGGGATTTGTATGGACCGGAATCGCGATCGCAGACGCGACAGGCGGTAAGCTTGAGATCAACCGGGTCAACCCCGGTCCGGTCGGTGGAAAGGTCGACGTGTTCCTGACAGCCACCTATGCAGACGGTCGGGCAGTCCCCGGCCTCACGGCAGAGTCGTTTTCCGTTCAGGTCGGTGACAGCATCGCCTCGCAACCCTCGGGTGTCACGGCACCGTCCGAGCAGCTATCCATCGTTTTCGTGATGGACTTCACCACCACCGTTCGTGAATCCGGTGGCCTTGAGGCCCTGCAGGAAGCCACGGAAAACTTCGTGCAGTTCATGCAGCCCGAGGATTGGGTAGGGATCGTGAAGTTCAACATCGACGAGGGAGCCTCGGTCGAAAGAGAGCTTGCGCCGCTGGATGCGCCCGTCGTCGACGACCTGACCGGCCGGTCGGTGTTGTACGACGTCATATACGAGGATTATCCTGGACGGGGAACCAATCTGAATGCCGCACTGAAACTCGCCCTTGATCAAATCGACGAGTCCAAGTCGGAACTCCCCGAAGGACGCACCGCGATCGTTCTGCTCGGGGATGGTGAAGACAACTATGTCGAGTACACCGGACAAGAACCGGAGCCGGGCGAGACGGGTGCCGAGGTTGTGGTTCAGGCCAACGAGCTTAACGTGCCTATCTTCACGGTCGGCGTCGCTGACGTGATGACAGGCGGAGACGGATCCTGGCTGGATCGCATGGAAAACCTGGCGGATCAGACCGGCGGGCAATTCTTCAATGCAACCGAGGATGCGAGAGAGACGATCGACGCTGCCTACGGTACGCTCTCGGAGCTCCTCACGAACGAGTATCAACTCACCTTCGCCGGCGTCGACAGTTGCGATCGACAGGACTTTACCGTGTCCATGGACGAATTGGGCTTGGAGCCGGCCTCTGGCGTGTTCACACACCGGGGCTGCGACGAAACCACTGGCAGTAGCAGCAGCGGTGGTGGCGGCGGCGCCTTCGGCCCTCTGGGTCTGATCGCCGGCCTGTCCCTACTTTACCTGCGCCGGCGGCTTCGGGTCGCTTGAGCGGGTATCGGTAATACACAGCGCCGGCGAACGCGACCATGCGCAAAACCGAACAAACCCCGGCGGTCCGAGCCGGGGTTTGTTACTTTCTACCCCCGCTCACCCCTACCGCGGCGGGCACACTCTTGCAGAGAAGACACGGCAAAGAACCGTCTGTTCGCGCGAGCGGCGCGTAATCCTACGCTGGCCATAACGCGTGGGAGCGCGCCTCGCGCGCGAACAGACGGTCGGCCAAGCATTCGCGTTAATCGGGTGACGGCACCCGTTCCGCAGCACACTCGACGGGAGGAAGGACTCGATGAAGGTAGTGATCCTGGCCGGAGGCTATGGGACCAGAATCAGCGAGGAAACGGGCACCATACCCAAACCGCTGGTCGAGATCGGCACGATGCCGATTCTCTGGCACATCATGAAGATCTACTCGGCCCACGGTCTGAACGATTTCGTGATCTGCCTCGGATACAAAGGCCACCTGATCAAGGAATACTTCCTCAATTACTTCCACCGCACCAACAATCTGACCATCGATTTGGCGAACAACTCGGTTCAGGTGCACAGCGTCACCTCAGAACCCTGGCGCGTGACCCTGGTCGATACCGGCCTCGGAACCATGACCGGGGGTCGGTTGAAGCGCGTACGCGAATACCTCGGTAACGAAACCTTTTGCCTGACCTACGGCGATGGCGTCGGCAACGTGGACATCACTGCCCTGACGGCCTATCACAAGCGACAGGGCCGGCTGGCGACGGTCACGGCAGTACACCAGCCGGGTCGCTTCGGTACGCTGGACCTTTCGCCGGACAAGACCCAGGTCAACGGCTTCAGGGAAAAATCGCCCGAAGACGGTAGCCTGATCAACGGCGGCTACTTCGTCTGCGAACCCGGTGTCATCGATTACATCGATCGGGACGAAACCGTCTGGGAGCAGGAGCCACTGAAACAGTTCGTCACCGAAAAGCAACTCGCGGTCTATTACCACAAGGGCTACTGGCAAAACATGGATACCTTGCGCGACAAGCACGTCCTGCAGGAACTCTGGGCGGCCGGGAACGCCCCATGGAAAATCTGGCAGGACCCTGCCATCTCCAAAGACCCCAGGCGATAAAATGATCCTGATTGATACGGCACTTCGTGCTCGGGCCGACGCGCAGAACCCGGTCCGTTTTGGCCTGTTCGGAGCCGGCTTCATGAGCCGTGGCATCGCAAACCAGGTGCTCAACCGCATCCCCGGGATGCACCTCGCGGTAATCTGCAATCGAACGGTGTCATCCGCGATCGCCGCCTACGCCGATTTCGGCGTACCTCGTGATCGCATCGTCGAGGTGTCCAGCGCCGGCGAACTCGAGGACGCGATGGCGAGCGGCAAGTACGCGGTCACCTCCGATCCCGCGATCCCATGTGCCGCACCGAGCATCGAGGCCCTCGTCGAAGCCACGGGGCACGTCGAATACGGAGCCCGCGTGACCATGCTGGCCATCGAGCACGGCAAGCATATGGTGCTGATGAACGCCGAACTCGACGGCACCGTGGGGCCCCTGCTGAAGGAAAAAGCCGACCA
>PUNW01000205.1 GCA_003552665.1 Spirochaetaceae bacterium
CACGTCCATGACCCAGGCGATGGAAAACGCGGTGTAGACACCCAGCTGCAGAACCTCGTCGGTGTTGATCTCGCTGTAGAGGCCTACCCCTACCGCATTGGCACCGTCCAGCACGTCGGAACTCTGGGCGGCGGCCGGGAGCGCCCCCACACCGGCGAGGAGGACGACGATGAGGCACAGGATTGCACTGTGCCGCAACCGGCGCAGGGCGGGAGCCGTGCAGGCTGTGGTCTTCATTAGTCAGATTTCCGGTGAGGTTTCGGGGGCTTCGGGCGCCTGGGGGCCGCTGTCCCGGTTCCGGAGCCGGGTGAGCCTGCGCCCCACGGCTTCCAAGAACAGCCCCGCGATGGTCGGGAAGGTGCGCAGGATGATCACTACGTCGGTTAGGGGGGAGATCGTCTTCTCGTACCGAATATCGAGCCTGATCATCTCGGCGAACGAGAGCTTGTTCTTGCCGCTCACCTGCCACAGGCCGGTGAGCCCGGGCAGAATGCTGAAGCGGTGGCGGTGCCAGCGCTGATACTCAGCTGCTTCATAGGGGATGCAGGGCCGCGGGCCCACCAGGCTCATCTCACCGCGCAGCACGTTGTAGAGCTGCGGTAGCTCGTCAATACAGAGCACCCTGAGCACCTTGCCCCCGAAGATAATGCGCGGATCCTCTTCGTCGAGCTTCTGCATGTTGCCGTTTTGGCGAATGAAGGCCGCAGCATGCCGAGTATGCAGGCTTTGGTCGTTATCAGAATGCATGGTGCGAAACTTGATGAAGCAAAACTCGTGCCCGCCGCGGCCCACCCGCGGCTGGGTGAAGAACGCCGGCCCGGGTGAAACCAGCTTGATGTAGGCCGCCACCGCACCAAAGAGCGGCGAGAGCAGCACAAGGCCGAGAGCCGCGCCGCTTATATCTAGAAGGCGCTTCCAACGCGGCGTGGGGCGTACGAACGTCTCTTCAAAGCTAGAGGTGGTGACCAACCCGTCGGCACAGCCTTCATGGCCGTTTCCCGGAGTGGCCGGCTCCTCGGCTCCGGCGGGCGCTTCCGGGTGGGTGGTGACGACGAGTGAACAGCACAAGCCGTCAAGCTCGGGCTGCAGAGAGGTCGCAAAGGCCTGCGCGCCGGCCGCATCGGTGGCCGGGAAGAGCACCCCAACTTCGTTTCGTTCAAGCCAGCCCACCGAGTCCGTCTTGCGTACCCGTGAAGTGAGAAGCTCCACAACACGGGCCGCGGTTTCGGCGCGTTGGGCGCGCTCACGCGTCCGGCCACGCGCAGGCGAGGCCTCGCGAGGGCCTGCGTTCAGACGCACCGATACCAGCGATACCGGGGTATTGAGCCGATCCGAGCGTAGCCACTCATACTCCACCAGCCGCTCAAAAAGCTGCTGCGGATAGATGCCGAAGGCTGTGGGAGCCGTGATTCGGCTGAAGCTCGGTTTCCACCAGAGGCGCCGCGAACGTGGCGTGATTTTTACCTGATTCATGACAATACTGTTTTCCTGCTTGTGGGCGGGTTTTGGACGGGACGGCGTACTCGGCCCACGGAAGCTCGCCGCCCCTTGCGAAGGGCGCAATGGGGCCATTCCATGCCGTGTGCCTTCGCACAGGCATCGCCTCATCCAACCACTAGATCGCCGAGCGGGCCGCCGCAACAGACTCCGCTCGGCGCGGTGCCGCTTAAGGGCACCGTGTCAATCAGCTTTTTAGGATACTGCAACGCCGGGCGGTAAGATATCGAGAGAAGGTATGCGTTTTGTCGTATTACTGTGATGCGCCCAGGAACTAGACTCGGTTAACGGTGGGCATTAGCTGCACAATACCAAAGCATGAGGCACTCTTTCGGCACTCATACCGGCGCACGATGGGTTGTATTACAGGTTCTTGGCGCCCCAGAGCGCTGCCTGCATGCGGTTCGGCACGTCTATCTTCTTATAAATCTTGTAGATGTGTGTCTTCACCGTGTTGGTGCTGATGAACAGCTTGTCGGCGATCTCCTGATTGGTAGCCCCAATGCAGATCAGCCCCAGAATCTCTTTCTCACGCCGGGTAAGATCATCACCCGGGTGGCCGCCGCCGTTGCCGGTGCTGCGCTCGCGGTGGGGCTGCACCGCCGCCTGCAGAAGCGTCTTCCGCGAGATCCAAACCGCGCCCTCGAGCAGCGCCTGCACGCCTCTGATCACAAGCTCCACGGAGTCATCTTCAAAGAACAGCCCGCGTACCCCGTACGACACTGACTCCGAGCTCCAGTCGGCGTCACGAACTACGTTCAGAAGCGCTGCGTAGGTTGTGGGCGGGAAGTGCGTAGCAGCAAGATCATCGAGCACGCGGTCAACGGGAACGTGGCTGGTGTCAATCAGGAGCACGGCCGGGGTTTCGGCATCAAGGCATACCAGCGAGAGCGCGTCTTCCAGCCTGGGGTGCAGCGTAGCGGGAATAAGCCGGTCGAGCACGTCCAGAAAACAACGGCTCTGAACAGTACTTGCAGCCACTAGGTGGACCCGGCTGGGGTCGGGGTGAGCCTCTTCTGTCATGGTCAGATCCCTCACAAAACATTTTTACCAGTGCATTATACAACTTTTTTCACACAAATACATGTTAACACTCCAATAATAACCGGAGTTCCTGATAAACAATATACAACCCTGGTCTGAAAATCAAGCGTCCATAGAGTAGTACCGGTTCATGGTTTTATTAGTACTTTTGCGATTCTTTACAGACACCGCGAAATAGCGCTAGGATAGTGAGTATCATGTAAGGAACGTGCCATGAGTGACGAGAACTCGAATCCAAACGAACGTACTTTGGTAGAAAGCGTGCTGCATTACGGAAGCATCCTGCTGCGCTACCGCTGGCTTATTATCGGCATCACCGTCCCGGCAGCAGTATGGGTGGTGGCATACTTGCTTATGACGATCAGGCTTCCGCCGGAAGAAAGCCCGATGCCGAACGTCTATCACGCAACCGCCATCTTGCTGGTAGGTGAAAGCGCCGAAAGCGGCATGCAGGCGGTGCTGGAGTCACTCGGCATGCCGAGGTCGGCAGGCGGTCAGGATAGCGGGCGTATGATAATCGAGGTGTTGCGTAGCCGCTCGTTCACCGACCGCATTATCGAGCGCAACGACATGGTGTCATTTTACGGCATGGAGGAGGCGAACCGCACCCGCCGCCGCCAAGTAGTGCAACGCAACGCGAGTTTTGACCTGGACGCCCGCACCGGCATGCTGGCGATCAGCTACCAGGACATCCGCCCCGAGTTCGCGATGCAGGTGGCCAACAGCATCGTCGATGAGCTCGACGAGTGGTACCGCGAGCGCGGCGGCCTCACCCGAGGGCGCCAGCAGGAGGCGCTGCAGGAGACGCTCGTCGAGGTTGAGCAGAAGATCGCCGAGGTGGAAGCTGAGATCAGGGAGTTTCAGCAACGCTACGGTGTCCTGAGCGTGAATGAGCTCGCAAGCTCCCAGGCCGGCATGCTCAGAAGCCTTGAGACCGAGCTCGTACAGCTGGAGCGCAGTATCCGCACCTACCGCGAGCGCACCCGTATTGAGAACGACCCTGAGCTCATTCGCATGCAGTCCGAACGCGACACGGTAGCCGAGCTCATTCGGCAGATAGAAGCCGGCTACACCGGCGGCGAGCGCACCATGCCGGCGCGCTCAGATCTGCCTGACCTGGCGCTGCGCCTGGGACGGCTGCAGGCCGACCTTGATATTCAGCAACGTATCCGAACTCGGCTGCAGGCGCAGTACGAGGTAGCGCGCCTCTCGGCCGAGAACGACCCCGGGTTCACGGTGATGGAGCGCGCCGAGCTGC
>PUNW01000202.1 GCA_003552665.1 Spirochaetaceae bacterium
CGCTGGTGGCTTACATCGGCGGAGCGACCGCAATCCTCGGTGTGCTCGGAGCGCTGCGCCAGAGCAACGCCCGCCGCCTGCTCTCCTACCATATCGTCAGCCAGGTGGGGTACATGGTGGCGGGAACCGCGCTCGCGACGCAGGCCGGCATTGCCGCCGGCATGTTCCATGCGGTCAACAACATCGTCTACAAGACGTTGCTGTTCATGGTAGCCGGGGCGGTCTTCTTCTCGGTGGGACATGACGATCTTACCCGTCTCGGCGGTCTGGTGCGGCGGATGCCGGTTACATTCGCCGGTTCGGTGGTGGGGTCGGCCGCGATCGCCGGCGTACCGCTGTTCGCCGGCTACGCCAGTAAGGAGTTGCTGAAAAGCGCAACCGGTTACACTCCGCTGACCTACATGCTGCTGGTTGCGGCGCTGGGAACCGCGCTTTCGTTTCTGAAGTTCACGTTCTACATGTTTGTCGGCGAGGCTCGAGCGGACCGCGCCGAGGGCTCTCCTGCGATTGACCAGGCGGCAGGGGGGCATGCGCCGGCCGAGACCGCAGCCGCTTCGGGCCAGGGGCGTTGGGGCCGGGCGAATTCCGCCCGGGGGCGTTCTGAGGCGCCGTGGACGATGCTCGCCCCGATCGGAGTGCTCTCGGCTTTGTCGATCCTGTTCGGGGTGAGGCCGCAGCTCGCCGTTCCGGGAACCACCTACGGCATCTACAGCCTGTCCTCGTTGTGGGTCAGCGTGCTTCCGCTGCTCGCTGCGCTCGTTGTCTGGACCTTTGCGCAGCGGCTGGTCAGGCCGCATGAGCACCACGAATCGCCCCTGCCGGCAGGAATGCGAGCGGCCGGCCGACGTAGTTTGAGTGTGCTCGGACGCGCGCTGGCGTTTTCTCATCAGCATCCGTTTCAGGTCTACCTGTTTCTCGTCACGCTCAGTTTCGTCGCACTCGCGGCGATCGCACTCTGAGGCCCGGAGGCCGGCGGTGCTTGACAGTGAGTTACGGTCTCACCTACCGTTTAGTTAATCTCACTATCTGTTTGCAAATGAGTTTGAATAGAGACAATCACAATGCACGCACCCAGTTGGGCGCATCCGCGGCCGCGAAGGTTGCGGAGCTGCTTGCGACGGTGCGGGCCTTTGCCGCGTTCGATTTCTCGCGGCGCGCGGCGGCCGGCTCCGGCGACGGCGTGCTCGACGAGCTTGCCGAAGCAATAAACACGTTGGGAGAAAGCGTTCAGGTGACCCACGACCAACTGGAGTTCCGCGTAGAGGAGCGAACCCGCCGCCTGACCAAGTTGGCGGGCGAGCTGGAGGCCGAGCTCCATGAGCGCCGGAGCAGCGAGACAGCCCTGCGGGAGACCAATGAGCGTTTGGTCCGGTCGGTGGAGGAACTGGAGCGTGCCAAGCGCGAGATCGAGCAGCTCACCGAGATGAGCAATCTCCTGCAGGTCTGCAGCGACCGCAACGAGGCCTTCTCGGTTCTCGCCTATGTGGGGCCGAACCTGTTTCTCGCCTCGCGTGACGTGCTGAAGCCGCTTTCGAGCTGGGGACCGGTTGCCGGAAGCGAAGCGAAGATCAATCCCGAGGCGTGCTGGGCGCTGCGGCGAGGACGGCCGCACCACAGCGGACCGCACGGACTGCGCTGCAGTCACCTGCCGGAGGGTGACACCGACGAAGCGCTCTGCGTTTCGTTGATGGCCCAGGGGGTGACCACCGGCCTGCTGCACCTTTCGTGGGCCGCGCGGGTCGAAGAGATGCGCTTCACCATAGCCGGAACCGAGTTCGAGTGGCACAATCAGCCGACCGGCAGCATCACGATATCGGCCGGGGTGGCCGCGTATCCGCAACACGGAGCTACACGCGAAACACTCGTGTGCGCCGCCGATCAGGCGCTTTATGCAACCAGGCAGGGCGAGCTGGGCCGGTTGAGCCGAACCGGTTGCCCCGAGCCGCGCCGGTCGTAGTTGAGCAATTTGGTTGTAAATCAAGTAGCGGCCGTGGTACGATCCGTAGGTTGTCGTGAGGGTGCCGGTGCGCGCTGCGCACCGGCATCGCCCGCAGCGAAGGACGTATGAGCTCGCAAGAGACCGCATTCCCACCGCGAATCATACTCGGAACCCGCCGGTCCACCCTGGCACGGCTCCAGACCGAGCGAGTGGCCGCCCTGCTCAGGTCCTGTGCGCCGGGGCTCGAGATCGAGGTTGTCGCGCTCGGCACTGCCGGGGACCGTGACCGCAGCACTCCGCTCCCGGAGTTCGGCGGTAAAGGGGTGTTTGCGGCCGATCTCGAGCAGGCGCTTCGCGAGCGCCGAATCGATGCAGCGGTGCATTCGTTGAAGGATCTCCCGGTGCAGGGGCCTGCGGATCTGTGCCTTGCCGCAATTCTTGATCGCGTTGATGCCGGCGACGTGCTAGTTTCGGCTCGCGGAGAGACTCTGCGGGAGTTGCCGCGCGGCGCCCGGGTTGGCAGCAGCAGTGTCCGGCGCAGCGCTCAGCTTCTCGCGGCGCGTCCCGATCTGGTGATCGCTCCGATCCGCGGCAACGTCGAGACCCGTATCAATAAGGTGACCGAGGGAGCGTTTGACGCAACGGTGCTCGCAGCGGCGGGGCTGCTTCGCCTGCAGCGCGAGGATGTCATCAGCGAACGGCTATCGTGGGCTACGATGCTTCCGGCGCCGGGACAGGGCGCTCTGGCGGTTCAGTGTCTTGCCGAAGCCGGACCGCTGGTTGAGCTCCTTAGCGTGCTCGACGATGCGCTGTGCCGGGCGGCGGTAACGAGCGAACGCGCATTTCTCGAGGGGCTCGGTGGAGGGTGTTCGAGTCCGGTCGGTGCGTATGCCGAGGCCGAACCGGTGGGCGCGGGATATCGTCTGCGGCTGCAGGGAGTGGTGCTGAGCCCGGACGGAAGCCGGACGGTACGCGTTGAGGAAGAGGGGAGCGGCGCAGCGACGGTGGGGCGGCGAGCGGCCGAGCGAGCGCTTGCCGACGGTGCCGGCGAGTTGCTCTCCGACCTGGGAGTGCCGGTTGGTCGCGAGGGAACGCTCCGGGGTATGCGCGTGCTGGTAACCCGCCCGCAGGCTCAGAGTAGCTCGCTGGCACGGCAGTTACGCCGGCGCGAAGCGCAGGTGCAGGTGGTACCGATGACGGAGATCGTCACCGAGTGCAGCGAAGCCGCCGGCGAGGCCCTGCAACACCTCGAACGCTACGACTGGGTCGTTTTCACCAGTGCCAACACCGTGCGAGTGCTGTTCGACGAGCTTGCCTCCAAAGGATCGCCGGTAGCGAGTTTGCCGGCCGAACAAGCGGCTGTGGTGGGGCCCGCCACGGCCGCGGCGTTGCGCGAACGGGGCGTTGAGCCGGCGCTGGTAGCGAAGGTCCACACCGGCGAGCACCTGGTGAAGGAGCTCGGGGCCCTCGAAGGGCGTCGCGTTCTGTTGCCGCAGGGACAGGCTGCCGGCCGCCGGCTGGAACGGCGGCTTGCGGCTGCCGGGGCTCTGGTCGAGCGGGTGGTGATATACCGGACGGAAGAGACAGCCGATCTCGCGGCGCTGGCGAACGCTCTCAGATCGGCCCCCGATCTCGTCATGCTCACGAGCGGGACGGGAGCCCGCGCGTTCTCAGCGGCTCTCGAGCGACTGGGCCTGGAGCTCGGGCAAGGTTCACTCGCTACTACGCGGGTCCTGTGCATCGGGCCGTCGACCGCCGAAGCCGCGCGCACCGCGGGCTTGCCGGTTCACCGCGTTGCTCAGGTTCACAGCGATGAAGGGATGGTGCAGGCGGCCGAGCAACTC
>PUNW01000133.1 GCA_003552665.1 Spirochaetaceae bacterium
GCGACGTCGCGATCGCGGCTCTGCTCGGCGCCGAAGAGTTCGGCTTTGCCACCTCGGCGCTGATCGCGCTCGGCTGCATCATGATGCGCAAGTGTGAGAAGAACACCTGTCCGGTCGGCGTTGCTACGCAGGACGAGACGCTGCGGCGCAAGTTCACCGGTCGCCCTGAAGAGGTGATCCGTTACTTCCGCTTCGTGGCCGAGGACCTGCGCGGCATCATGGCGGAGCTCGGTTTCCGCAGCGTCGATGAAATGGTGGGGAAGGTGGAGTCTCTGACGGACGACCACAGCGTGCGCAACTGGAAAAGCCGGGAGGTGGACCTCTCAGCGCTTCTGCTTAAGCCGCAGCCGAAGGGAGCGCACAGCAGCGTCATCTGCTGCATTCTGCAGGAGCACGGCATCGATACGGTCCTCGACCGCCGGTTGATCGAACGCTGCGCTCCGGCCCTAGAGGGGCGCCGGCAGGTGCGCCTGGAGCTCCCGATCGCGAATACCGACAGGGCGACCGGAACGATGCTCAGCCATACGATAACCAAACAGCACGGGCCGGCCGGGCTGCCTGCCGACTGCGTGCAGATCAAGTTCAGCGGGTCGGCAGGGCAGAGCTTCGGAGCTTGGCTGACGCACGGTGTGTCGTTTGAGCTCGAAGGCGACGCCAACGACTACGTCGGCAAGGGACTCTCCGGAGGACGGATCGTGGTCTACCCGCCGCACAACGCGCCTTTCCGTGCCGAAGAGAACATCATCATCGGCAATGTAGCGCTGTACGGCGCAATCATGGGTAAAGCGTTCTTCCGCGGTGTTGCCGCCGAGCGGTTCTGCGTGCGGAACTCCGGCGCGCAGGTCGTGGTGGAGGGTGTGGGCGACCATGGCTGTGAGTACATGACCGGCGGGCGTACAGTGATCTTAGGCCCCACCGGCAGAAACTTTGCCGCCGGCATGAGCGGGGGTATCGCCTATGTCTGGAATCGCGACCGAGACTTCCTCTCGCGCATCAATCGCGAGCTGGTGGAGCCGGACCGGCTTGACCGGCATGATGCCGCCACGGTTCGTGGTCTGCTGCGCGAACACGTGTTCTATACCGGTTCTCCGGTGGCGCAGTACGTCCTCGAAAACTGGAACAGTGAGCGACGACGATTCGTCAAGGTGATCTCTCCGGAGTTCAGGCGCATGCTGAATCTGCAGCGCGGATCCGAGAAGCGTCGAACCGGCAAGGAGGTCGTTCATGGGTAAACCTACCGGCTTTATGGAGTACGAGCGACATACGGTGATCGACCGCGCAGCGAGCGAGCGGGTCGCCGATTTCGATGAGTTTCACATCGAGCTCGATGAGGAAGAGCGGCAGCGCCAGGGTGCGCGCTGTATGGATTGCGGCGTGCCGTTCTGTCAGTCAAGCTACGGGTGTCCGGTCGACAACCTCATCCCGGAGTGGAACGATTTGATCTACCACGGCCGCTGGGACGAGGCGTTCGAGCGGCTGATGAAAACCAACAACTTTCCCGAGTACACCGGACGAGTCTGTCCGGCTCCGTGCGAGAGCGCCTGCGTGCTTGCGATCAACGCGCCGGCAGTGACGATCAAGGACAACGAATGCGCGATCATCGACCGCGCCTACAACAGCGGTCTGATGAAACCGCGGGTGCCGGCTGTACGCACCGGTAAGCGCGTGGCCGTAATCGGCAGCGGTCCGGCCGGCCTCGCAGCCGCCGACCAGCTCAACCAGACAGGGCATCTCGTCACGGTGTTTGAGCGTGAGGACCGCATCGGCGGCCTGCTGATGTACGGCATTCCCAACATGAAGCTCGACAAGGAGCTCGTACAGCGGCGCAACGACATCATGGCCGCAGAAGGTATCGAGTTCCGTCCGGGCGTATGGGTGGGCCGGGATATCGACCCGCTGCGGCTGCGGACCGAGTATGATGCGGTGATCATCGCCACCGGCGCAACCAAGCCGCGTGACCTCCCGGTTGCGGGGCGTGAGCTTTCCGGCGTTCACTTTGCTATGGAGTTTCTCACCGCCAACACCAAGCACCTGCTGCAGTCAGGCCGGCACCAGAGTGACGGCCCCAACGGACACGACCGTGCCCTGGGCGGCGAGTGCGGAGGGGGCGCGACGCGTGAGGCCTCACGGCTGTCTCTAAACGGTGAGCCCCCGGTTTCGGCGCGCGGGAAACGGGTTATCGTGATTGGCGGCGGCGACACCGGGAACGACTGCATCGGCACCGCCGTCCGCCATGGCTGTAGCGGGCTCAAGAACTTCGAGCTGCTGCCGAAGCCGGCTTCGAGCCGCACCGCCGAGTATCCGTGGCCGGTGTATCCGCGGCTGTACAGGAGCGATTACGGGCATACCGAGGTCAAGAGCAGTTTCGGCGCCGATCCGCGCGAGTTCGGTATCATGACCAAGGGGTTTCTCGGCGATGGCCAAGGCCGGGTGCGCGCCGCACGCACCGTGCGGGTGAAATGGGAGAAGCCGCGCGGCGAGCCTCCGCGTCCGGTGGAGGTTCCGGGGACCGAGGAAGAATGGCCGGCCGACCTGGTGTTGCTGGCACTCGGGTTCGTAGGCCCGGAACAGGAGCTCGTCGAGGCGATGCGGCTGGAGACTGATGAGCGGACGAATATCCGGGCTGAGTTCGGCGAGCATGCAACCTCGCTCCCGGGCGTGTTTGCAGCCGGCGACGCCCGCCGGGGGCAATCACTGGTGGTCTGGGCGATCAAGGAAGGCAGGCTTGCGGCACGCGAGGTTGACTGTTTTCTGATGGGAAGCACGCAGCTGCCGTGAGGGAGGAACGAGCGGCACGAAACGATTCGTGCTCACGGCAGTCATCGCGCCCCGGTTACACCATCGAAAGCGAGATGCGCTTGCGCGTCATGTCGACCTCGAGCACGGTAACGGTCACCGGCATGCCGATCTTCACCACCTCGTGCGGATCCTTTACAAAGCGCTTGGCGAGCTTGCTGATATGTACCAGGCCGTCCTGGTGTACCCCAATGTCCACGAAGGCGCCGAACGCTGCGATGTTGGTGACGATGCCCGGTAGCTTCATACCGGAGCTGAGGTCCTCCAGGGTGTGGACGTCCGCAAAGCGCACCGGCTCGAGCACTCCGCGAGGGTCACGGCCGGGTTTCTCGAGCTCCTGCATGATGTCCTTAAGGGTAGGGATGCCGACCTCACCGTCGGCGTAGCGCTCGAGCTCAATTCCGCGCCGGGTGTCCGCTTCGGCTATGAGCTGTGCCACGGTCACCCCCAGATCGGCGGCCATGCGCCGCACCAGCTCATAGCGCTCCGGGTGCACCGCTCCGGCATCAAGCGGCTCATCGCCGTTGCGGACACGCAGGAAGCCGGCCGCCTGCTCGAAGGTCTTCTCGCCGAACCCGTTGACCTCGAGCAGTTGCCGCCGATTCGTGAACCCGCCGCGAGCGCTGCGGTGTTCCACGATTGCCCGCGCGAGCCTGGCCGAGAGCCCGGAGACGTAGCTCAGAAGCGGCGCGCTTGCAGTAGCGAGGTCCACCCCCACGCGATTGACACAGGAGAGAACAATGTCGTCGAGGGCGCGCTTCAGGGCTTTCTGATCGACGTCGTGCTGATACTGCCCCACGCCGATCGACTTCGGGTCTATTTTGACGAGCTCTGACAGGGGGTCGGCGAGGCGCCTGCCGATTGAGATCGCGCCGCGCATCGCCACATCCTGCTCGGGAAACTCTTCGCGCGCAAGCCGTGAGGCCGAGTAGACCGAAGCCCCGCTCTCGTTGACCGGAATCACGGGCGCGTCGAGCGATAAAC
>PUNW01000340.1 GCA_003552665.1 Spirochaetaceae bacterium
CCTCAGGGACGGTCAGTTTGCCACGCAGAAGCCCCAATTGTCTCTTACCGGGTGGGGTGTGCCGCACGAGATCGACGACAGGAAGGTTGTTCTTTGCAATGGTTACCTGCTCGCCGTGATATACCATATCAATGAGCTTGGAAAGCTTTGCCTTGGCTTCGGACACATTTACGATCATCGCGACGCTCCTCCGCATATGGACAACTGTACCAACATCGGACCTGTTGGTCAAGTATGCGAAGATGCCTGGTGCCGGCTTTCGATCAGCCAGACTACCTCATCCCGCAGGACGGCGCCGAATCGCCGGTCGCTCGGCAGGAGCTCACGGTAGCGGGATTCCGGCAACACGGTGACATCCACGGGTACCGGCAGGCTAGGCCATTTGAGAACTGACGAACGCAAGGATCTCACCGGCATACGTCACCGCCAAATCGCTCTGAATAGGTCCGTAGTGATGGAACGGCGGGCCTTTGGCGTGACCGTTGGGGCAACGGTATGGAACGTAGTAGTTATCCAGCACCCGGGCTTTATCGACGAGCTCCTCCGGAGGCGAACTCGGGAGCTCGGTCAGAAGCTTCGCGATCACGTGTCCCCACGCCTCCTGCCCCCCGTTGAGGTGGAGCGCCTTGACCGCAAGCTCCGCCGCCTGCTGTGCCGCGAAGCACGCCCACTCGTGCCTCTCCTCTCTGCGCGAAGAGAGGGCCTGCTCGAGATTCCGCTCCGCCTGCGCAAGCCAGTCACTCGATCGGTCGGCCATGCCAGTTCCAGTATACCCCCGGGCCGCGCAGACTGTAAGCCGCGAAACTTTGACACCGGCCGGGCTTTGTGCGTATGCTCATGTCGTGAAGACGAACCTGTACGGTATGACACTCGAGGGGCTACAGGCTCTGGCGGCAAAGCTCGATATGCCGCGCTACCGCGGCGAGCAGATCGCCCGCTGGCTCTACTCCGGCCACCTTGATGCAATCGACGGCATGACCAACCTCTCGCACGCCGACCGGGGACGCCTGAAGGAGATCGCCGAGATTCGCGTTTCTCCTCCGGTGGAGGAGCGCGTGTCGACCGACGGTACGAAGAAGTACGCGTTTCCCACCGACAGCGGTGACGTGGTGGAGGCGGCGATGATCCCGGACGGCGACCGGCGCACGCTGTGTCTCTCGTCGCAGGTGGGCTGCCGGGTGGGGTGCCGCTTCTGCGCAACCGGCGCGATGCGCCTGCGCGGGAACCTGAGCGCAGGTGAGATCCTAAATCAGTATCGTTCGATTCCCGAGCGCGACGAGATCACGAACATCGTGTATATGGGGATGGGTGAGCCGCTCGACAATCTCCCGGCTGTGGTGGATTCGGCACGCCTTTTGACCGAGCCGACGGGATACGGGCTCAGCACGCGCCGAGTCACGCTGTCGACAGTCGGCAAGCCGGATCCGCTCGCACGCTTCCTCGACCGCTGCGATGTTCGCCTTGCGATCAGTCTCCACACGCCGTTTGAAGAGCAGCGGCGTGAGTTGATTCCCGGCACGCGCGGTTACGACCTCGCCGAGCTCATGCAGATGCTACGCCGTCGCGCGCGTGAGGACTCGCGCCGGGTCTCGTTCGAGTACGTGATGCTGAAGGGCATCAACGATTCGCTGCGTCACGCCGATGCAACCGCGGACCTGGTGAGGGGCATGCGCACGCGGGTCAATCTGATTCCGTTCCACCCGTGGGAGGGCAACGAAATGGAGCCGAGTTCAGCTGCCCAGATCGAGCGCTTCCGGGCCCGGCTGGAAGCGCGCGGCGTTGCGGCGACGGTGCGCCGGTCTCGCGGGCTGGATATCGACGCCGCCTGCGGCCTGCTCGCGACCCAGCACCCCGCAACTACCGGTGGAACGCCCGCTACCACCGGTGCGCGCCGGACATCTGCCGACCGCCTCCCCGGCTCTGAGGGCCGGCACCAAGCCGACGTGGGCGCTGAGCATCTCGCCGCCGACCGAAAACGGGCAGGCAGCTACTCGGACCAGGTTGCCGGGGCCCGGCCCGGCGTCTCAAAGTAACGACGAAAGCCGAGGCGAAAACTCCGCATTCTCCGTGTTTTTTTCTGGAAAGGCGATACTATTATCTCGTTCTCGCCGCAGCGAACGGAACGGGCGGAAAGCGTTCCTACCGGCGTGCACGCTTGCGTTGGCAGGGTCGGACGTCCACGGGAGGGTGAGGCCATAAGAAAGAACGTCTTCATCATGGGGTTGAGCGATTTTCATCGCGCCTTTATCCGTAACATCCCGAACGCGTCACAGTATGAGCTGCACGGGCTGCTTGCGCCGGAGGAGTTTCTCGAGACCTACGACTTTCCGGTCGCCGATATGTTGAGCCGTGCCGAAGCGCAGCTCACCCGCTTCAGAGACGGCGACGACGGGGAGGCCGGCGGGCGCAGCATCGACGCCATCGTCGGCTACATGGATTTCCCGGTTAGCACGATGCTGCCGATTCTCTGCCGGAAGTTCGGGACGCATTCCCCCAGCCTCGAGAGCCTGCTCAAGTGCGAGCACAAATACTGGAGCCGGCTTGAGCAACGCAAGGTGATACCCGACAATATTCCGGACTTTCGCGTCTTCGATCCTTTCGATCCTGACGCGTTTCAGAAGGTCGATCTCCTGTATCCCCTTTGGGTTAAGCCGATCAAGTCCTCCGGCTCTTTCCTCGGGTTTTACGTCGACAGCGATCAGAGGTTCGCCGAGGCGTGCGCCGAGATTCGGGCACGCATCGAGCAGATCGCCGAGCCGTTCAACTACGTGCTGCAGTACGCCGACCTGCCGCACGAGATTCGCAACGTTGACGGACATGCCTGCCTCGCCGAGAACATAATCGGCGGCTGGCAATGCACGCTCGAGGGCTACGCGCACAACGGCAAGGTTCGCACCATTGGCATCGTCGACTCCATCCGCTATGAAAACCAGGTGAGCTTTTTCCGATACGAGTACCCTTCGCTATTGCCGGATCAGATTCAGGAACGGATGGAGGAGCTCTCGAGCACGATCATCCGCGCACTCGGGTACGACCACGGAGCTTTCAACATAGAGTACTTCTGGGACCGGCAAAACGATAAGATCTGGCTGCTTGAGATCAACACACGGGTGTCTCAGTCGCATTCCTACCTGTTCGAGAAGGTCGACGGAGTGACCAACCAGCTTGCGACGATTGAGACCGGGCTGGGGCATGACCTGAACTTCCCCCATCGCGAGGGGGAGTTCTTTTGCGCGGCAAAGTTCTTCTGGCGCGTCTTTGAAGACGGGGTGGTGACCCGAGTGCCGGGCGAGGCGGACTACGCGCGGGTGCGCGCCGAGATGCCCGACGTCATCGTTCGTCCTCAGGTGGAACTCGGGACGCGGCTCTCGGATCTGCTCGAGCAGGACAGCTACAGTTTCGCGCTTGCCAATATCTTTGTTGGGGCGCAGAGTCGCAAGGAGCTACTGGACAAGTACATGCGCTGTCGTGAGCTCTTGCCGTTCGAGTATCAGCCGGAATCCGCCGAGGAGCCGGTGGAGTTGACATGGAAATCTTAACGAGCTTTCCGCGCGAGGTGCGCGAGATCGAGCACATCATGATCCCGATGACCGACGGCGCGTCGCTCGCGGGGCGAATCTGGCTTCCAACGGATGCAGAGCTGAACCCGGTTCCGGCGGTGCTGGAGTACATACCGTATCGCAAGCGCGACCTCACCGCCGAGCGCGATCTGCAGCACCTTCCGTACGTGGCGGGCCACGGCTATGCCTGTGTCCGGGTTGACCTGCGCGGAAGCG
>PUNW01000268.1 GCA_003552665.1 Spirochaetaceae bacterium
GATCAGCAGCACCAGGTCGGCCCCCGCGCGGTACGAGACCTCGACTTCATCGAGCTCCTGCAGGAAGTCCTTTCGCAGCACGCAGCACTCCGGAAAGCGCGCCTTGACCGCGGCAAGGTCCTCAAGCGATCCGCCGAAGTAGGCCGACTCGGTGAGCACCGAGAAGGCACGCGCGCCGTGCGCGTGGTAGCGCTCGGCCTGCGCGACCGGGTCTACCCCATCGGCGATATCGCCGCGTGACGGGCTTCGGCGCTTGATCTCAAACAGCGCCGGCGCACCCGGCAGCCTCACCGACCGGCCGTCCGCCTGCGGGCCCGCCCCCGTACCCGCCTGGATGCCCTTCTGCGGGTCCGCCTGCAGCCCTGCCGACAGCCCCGACACCACCGGTACCGCCCGCTCGGGCGGCACTGCCTCCCCGAGCTCAGGCCCGAGCTCGGCAAGGCGTGCTCCGCGCTCCTCGAGAATGCGGGTGAGGATATCGGCCATAGCGGTGCTCATCCGCGCGCCCCCTGGAAAGCCGATCCGCTCCGGCCGTTGGGCGCCGCTCCAGCCGAGCCCCCGGCCTGCGGTTCCCGCCTCAGGGTTCCGGCCGCAGCCCCGGCAACACTTCCGGCCGCCGATCCGCGGCCGTTCCCGGTGCTGCCGGTCTCAGCCTGCTGCAGCCGCTCTGCCGCGGCGCGCACCTCTTCGAGCTTGGCGAGCGCGCTGCCGTCGGCGAGCGCTTCGCGCGCGCGCGTAACGCCCTCGGCAATCGAGCCGGCCGCGCCGTACACAAACAGCGCCGCCCCGGCATTGAGCGCCACCGCCGCCTGCAGGGCCGGCCGCCCGCCGCCATCAAGCAGCGCGCGCGCGTCGGCGGCGTTCGCCGCCGCGTCGCCGCCGGTAAGATCGTCGCTCTCAAAGCGGCCGAGCCCGAACTGCTCGGGCTCGAGGAGCGCGCTCTCTAGACGGCCGTCGGCATCGAAATACACCACTCGGCTTGGAGCCGCCGGCGAGAGCTCGTCGATCCCGTCGAGCCCGTGCACTACCATGCCGCGCTTCACCCCCAGGAGCCGAGCCGCACGCGCTACCGGCTCGCAGAGCTCCTCGGCGTACACGCCAATCAGCTGAAACTCGGCAGCAGCCGGGTTCGCGAGCGGCCCAAGGAGGTTCATGATCGTCTTGAGGCTGAGCTCCTTGCGGGCCGGGGCGGCGTGCTTCATCGCCCCGTGGTAGGTTGGGGCAAACAGAAACGCGAAGCCGGTCTCGTTCAGGAGCGCTTCGCTATCCTGCGGGGAAAGATCGACCGGCAGTCCGAGCTCGCGGTAGAACTCGGCGCTTCCGCTGCGCGAGCTCACCGCCCGGTTGCCGTGCTTGGCGACCGCCGCCCCGCAAGCTGAGGCCACAATCGCAGCGAGCGAGGAGATGTTGAAGGTGCCGTGGCCGTCCCCGCCGGTCCCGCAGGTATCGAGGAGCGGCCGGTCGGCGCGCACCGGAACGCGCTTGCGCCTGAGCACCGCCGCGCACCCGGCTATCTCCTCCGGCGTCGGCCTCTTGGCCGCAAGCGCCGTCAGAAAGGCCGAAACCTGCGCGGTGCTGAGATTGCCTTCGGTGAGCTCCTCCATGAAGCTCTCGGCCTCCTCCTGCGCCATGTCGTTTCCCGCGATCAGGCGCTCGAGCTGCAGCTTGGCGACAAACGGTTCGCGGCGATACTGCAGAAAGTTCCGCAGGAGCTTCTTGCCGTTCTCGCTCGCGATCGACTCGGGGTGAAACTGCACCGCCTCCACCAGAAGCTCGCGATGGCGCAGCCCCATGAGCTCACCGGTCGCGCTCCAGGCGGTCGGCTCGAGCTCGGCCGGGAGGCTATCGGGGTCCACAATCAGCGAGTGATAGCGCGTGAAGGCCGCCGGCGAGGGGATCGAGCGGAACAGTCCGTGGCCGTCGAGCGTGATCGGCTCGGCCTTGCCGTGCACGATGCGCTCGGCCTGCACCACCCGCGCGCCGAAGGCCTGCGCGATCACCTGCTGCCCGAGGCAGACCCCCAGGATCGGGATGCGCCCGGCGAACCGCCGCACCACCTCGAGCGATATGCCCGCGTCGTCCGGCCCCCCGGGCCCGGGCGAGATCACGATGTAGCTTGGAGCGAGGCGCTCGATCGCCTCAGGCGTGATGCGGTCGTTGCGGACGACGCGCACCTCGTGGTCTCCCACCTCGCGCAGATACTGGTAGAGGTTATGGGTGAAGGAATCGTAGTTATCGATCAGAAGAATCATCAGTCGCTCCTTACAGGCTCGGCGTTTCGGCCGTCTCACCCGGCCGGTCGCTCACCGTTTGCTTGCTGCCGCTGCCGCCGGGAGACAGGCGGCCGTCCCGCGCCGCGCCGTTACCATTGTGGTCGGCACCCTCCGGCCTGCCGTCGAGGCTTACGCCGGCCGCGCGGGCGAGGGCGCCGAGCTTCTCACCGGTTTCCTCGAGCTCGCGCTCGGGCGTTGAGTCATACACCACGCCCGCCCCGGCCTGCAGCACCAGCCGACCGTCGAGCTTCAGCGCGCTTCGGATCGTTATGCAGGTGTCGAGGTTGCCGCCGGGCTCCAGGTACCCCACGAGGCCGGCGTAGAAGCGCCGCGGGTAGGGCTCAAGGCGATTGATCGTCTCGATTGCGCGTATCTTCGGCGCCCCTGAGACCGTTCCCGCCGGAAAGGTTGCGCGAACGGCGTCAACGCCGCTCTTGCCCGGTGCAAGCGTCCCGGTGGCCTCGGAGACGATGTGCATCACGTGCGAGTAGCGCTCGACCGTCATGAACTCCTTCACCGCCACCGATCCCGGCGTACAGACCCGTCCGATGTCGTTGCGCGCGAGGTCGACGAGCATCAGGTGCTCGGCGCGCTCCTTGGGGTCATCCAGCAGCTCGGCCTCGAGCGCGTGGTCCTGCTCGCGGTCACCGCCGCGCCGGCGTGTGCCTGCGATCGGCCGTATCGTCACCTCGCCGTGTTTGGCACGAACATGGACCTCAGGCGATGAGCCGAAGAGCTGATAACGCCCGAAATCGAGGTAGAACAGGTACGGTGACGGATTCGCGGTCCGCAATCTGCGGTAGGCCTCGAGCGCGGGAAGCTCGGTCTCAACCGTGAGCCTGCGCGAGAGCACACCCTGCAGGAGATTGCCCTTGATGATCTCATCGCGAAGGCTCGCCACCCCGCGCAGAAAACGCTCACTATCGCGCTCCGGGCTCTGCATACGCGCCGCGTACGTGCGCTCGTCCGGCTGCAGGTAGTTGAAGTTCAGGTCGTTGATGCGCTCCTCCACAGCCCCTACCGCCGAGGTGAGGTCGATTTCGTGCTCGTTGTAGTTGATCCCAATCAGATAGAGCAGATCGGTGAAGTGGTCGAAGATCACGAACACGTGGCCGAACATGAAGGCTGCAAGGGGCAGGTCGAGCGGATCAGGCTTGTCCGCAAAGCGGATGGTGTCGCAGCGCGAGGCGAACTCGTAGGAGAGAAACCCGATGCCGCCGGCCGGAAACGGGAAGTCCTGCTGCGGAAGCTGATGCTGCTCGGCGAAGTAGCGGAGCACGTCGAGAATGTCGCGTGCGCGGCTGCTGAGGCGCAGGCGCCTGCCATCGCGCTCCATCACGATGCCCGCGGGCGTTTCGAGCACCCGGAACGCCGCCTGCACCATCAGAAGCGAGTAGCGCTCGCGCCCTCTGTCGAACGAAGCCGACTCCAGGATCACCGCAGCCCCGAGCTTGTTCGCGAGCGCGAAGGGAGTAAACCGCTCGCCGGAGAGCAC
>PUNW01000325.1 GCA_003552665.1 Spirochaetaceae bacterium
GAGGGGCAGCAGCGTAGTTATCGCCGTTCGCCCAGAACGCCAAAAAACCAAGCGTGAACAGTAGTACCGAAGTATTGGTTTTCATGTATAGTAAAATACTAATATAGAGAAGGATTGTCGAGCGGCTATCCCCAAAGCATCCGGAAAGCGGCGCGAGCGAAAAAGAACCCGCTCACGCCCGACACGGTAAGCTTTACGAGCGCCGCGAGCAAGGTGCCGCGCAACACCCCGAACGCGGCGCGCAGCGGATGCTCGTTCTCGCGGTGAAACACGAGCTCTCCGGCGAGCGCGCCGAGAAACGCACCGACGATGAGCCCTAACGGCGGGAAGAACACGATCCCGACCAGCATGCCGAGGATGCTCCCGATAACGCCCGGCCGCCCGGCTCCGGCCTTACGCGAAGCGGTGATCGGCAACACTTGGTCGGTGAGGGTGGCTCCAAGCGCCGCCGCAGCCATAACGCCAACCAGCACCGGCGAGATCGCCTCGGCGCCGCCCACCAGAAGCAATAAGCGGCAGCGGCGCAAAGGCCAAGATCGGCCCCGGTACAATCGGGAGCACACACCCCACAATGCCCACCGCCACCGCCGCAATACCGATCAACACTAGGATACTCTCAACAGCCATAGAAGCTCCAAGCGTAGCGGAGTTCGCCCTCAACTGCAATTGCTCCAAGCCTTAGCCCCACGTCTCCACGCCGAGTAGTGTGGCGACTGCGTTCGGGGCCGGACATCATTGCTGCGTTGCGCCGCTCATTGGTTTCGAGCAGGCTCCTTGGTGACGGCGGCTGTGGCTCCGCCGAGCAAAAGGGAGCCAATTACAATTCTGCAAAAGTTGAGTCAAACGGTATAGATTTACTCGTCCTAACGGGGTATAGTCGCGGTATTACTGTTGTGCATGATTCCGTAATTGCGGAAAAAACAACAGATTATGGTGTTTTGCAGTTTCGGGCACCTCGGTTCGGGCACGCCGCCCGACCGGAAACCGAGTTTGCTGAACCGATCAAACGGGGGACGTTATGGGTGGTTTACAGAACACCCTTACGAAACGAGCGCTGTGGGGAGCCTTCGTGCTTGCAGCAGCTCTGGTGGCGGTTGCATGCGATAACCCCACAAGCAGCTCGAACGGAGGCTCTGGGTCGGTACATAGCGAGATCGGTCTTGAGATGCGGACGGCGGAGTTGAGCTATTCTCACGACCTCGTGCAAACCGTCACGATCGAGCTGTCTTCAGAAGAGGTAACGGCCGATGGGTCGCTTGATCCCAACTCGAATCGGTTGGTGATTACAGTTATGCACAGCGGCGGATCACAAACAGAGCTACCGGAAGAGGAATATATGGTAGTTGACCTCGACCCCGATAGCTCGCCGGACGATGAATGGTACCTTGCCCCGATTCTTACCCAGCTACAATACCTCGACGAGGGCTCATTGCAGCAGTTTGCTGCTGTCGGAGGAAGCATGGAAATGCAAGATGACGCTGACAGGCGAGTTGGAGATGAGAGAGGGCCCACTCGGCGACGGCGATTCCACGACGGTCTCTTTCGAGTTTGACGGGACCGCCAAGGTTGTGAAGTAGATCGCGAGTGGTTCGAGGGCATCACCCTTGGGAGGTTTGACATGGTCAGGAGGTTAGATATGACGCGAAAGTCACGCTTTGTCGCGCGTGCGGCTATTGCGGCTCTGGTACTGGGCGCTGTCATGGGATGCGACGACATGTTCAGTGCCGAGGTCGTTCAGGAAAACGAGACGGTCGGCGTTGCAGGCGTATCGGTGTATCCGAAGTTCCTAGAAATGGACCCGGGAGAAAGCAAGAATGAGCTCAACGCGCAGGTTGTACCCGCGAACGCTTCCAATCAGCTGATCATGTGGGAAAGCAGCGACCCATCCATTGTCACTGTCGACGCAGCGGGCGTCGTAACGGCCGGTTATGCCGACGGCATCGCGGTGATCCTTGCCCGGAGCGCCGACGGCAAACACCTCGACAGTGCGGTCATCGCGGTTGGAGAGGACTTCATCGGGAAGGTGGGACCCGCCGGCGGGTACATTTTCTACGAGGATGAGGACGACGAGCATCCGTGGCGCTTTCTCGAAGCGGCCCCGTACGGGTGGTATGACGGAGGCGACGACCCCGGGATGGCCTGGAGCAATGTGCAAGACTCCTTTGCCGGTGCGACGTATTCGGAAATCGGAACCGGAGAAGACGGCACGAAGGTGATCATAGATCAGGCGGGCCACACCGAGAGTGCCGCGCAAGCTGCCGTGGATCTCGTGCATCTGCACGAAGACGTAACCTATGACGACTGGTTCCTTCCGTCGTCCTCCGAGTTATACCGGATGTGGCTGAACTTAGCCGACGAAGGGATTGGGGGTTTTTTTCCCCATCGATACTGGAGCGCTACCGAGGCTCACCCCGGGGTAGATCCGACGGGTGAACGCGCAGACGGGCGATCAATGGAAACGGGTAGCGGCGACTTATATCAGAAATGGCACTCGAATCGTGTTCGACCTGTTCGTTCGTTCTGAGGTTTGGAAAACGGAGTCAAGCTTGTTCCCGCGGCAAAAGTGAGCACCGTTCCGTGAAGACGAGCAACTACGCGCAGGCTTGCTCCCGATAACGGCGCGCCTCTCACCGGCCCGGACGGATAGAACGTGTTGCCGGTGATCACGGCCTTGTCCACGGCTGCCCGTAGCGAAGGCTGCTTGCGATCGCGGCGAGCGGTTTGCGTTGCCTGGGCTGAGGTGGAGCGAGTGTCGCGGGAGGGAAAGCGTCGGACCGGCCCAACGTCTCAAGCGGCAGATGTCCGGCCAAGCCTGCGGAGATCTCGCTGAACTCCAACTCGGTACCTCGCGCTTCGTCCCCGGCAGCGCCGCTGAACATCGACACGCGGAGTCCGAAAAGCGTCGCGGTCTAGCGGTCACGCGCCAGCCGAACAAGGTCGTCCGGCGCCATCTGTACACGTAGTTCAGCAACCGGCAGGCGGGAGTGCGGGTTAGCGGAAGTGAACAATACGTCAAAGAACCGTACTCCACCACGCAACGAGCTCACCTCTACTCGACTGTAATTGATCAGCCCTTGGAGCCCCGAGTCTTCGATCATCTCCTGCAGCTGAGAATCCAGGAATGCCTCCGCCTCGCGGTCGAGCCTCTGTGATCCAAAGCAGGCGGCTGATCAGCGCGGTGCGCGCGACCTCTTCGTAAGAGATCGGCCCAGCGCCGCAAGGCAGCTCGCTCGTGATAGATCTTGCGCGCGAAGCCAAGGCCCCGAATCCGGCCGAGCGGGTTTCGGGGTTACGGTTTCGGAGGTAGGATCACGACCAATGGCACGGACCCAAACCGCGTGTTTCGGAGAGCACCTCAGCCCAACTCAGTCCAACTCAGTCCAACTCAGCCGGTGGCGAACTCCTCCATACGGATCTGCTTGCGCAGGACTCCGGCTTCCTGCAGAAAGCCCTTGAACGAATCCATCATCTGCGGCGGGCCACAGACAAGGAAGATGTGCTCGCGAAGCGGGCGATCGAGCTGCGCGGCAAGATAGTCGGCGTCGATATAGCCCTCCTCATCTGAGATGTGCTGGAGATACCGCATATGATCGACGCGGGCCGCGTAGTGGGAGAGCTCTTCGTGATAGATCGCCGCGTCGCGCTGCGGCACCGAGTATATCAGCGTGGAATCGGCAAGCCGTTGCCGAAACTCCGCCGACGCCACGATACTGAGAAAGGGAGTAATGCCGATGCCGCCCCCGACGAGCAC
>PUNW01000154.1 GCA_003552665.1 Spirochaetaceae bacterium
GGGTATCACGGTGATCTTCGGTACGTTGGCGTTGGGCGAGGTCCTGCGGCTGATATTCCTCACCTGGATGCCGGTAACGCGCGGGCCGCTCGGCATTCTCGGCGTGCCACGCCCTGCGCCGGCTCTCCTCGGCGGTGAGACGCTTACCATAAACGGAGTCTTCTGGCTCGCACTTGGTATCGTACTGGTCGCAGTCATCATCACCCAGCGTCTGCAACGCAGCACGCTCGGCGTCGCCTGGCGCGCACTGCGCGAAGACGTCATCGCGGCGCGAGCCTCCGGCGTACCGATAGCGCGCTATCTGAACCTGGTGTTCGCGGTGGGTGGCTTTCTCGCCGGGATTTCAGGCGCACTGTACGCGCACGTGATCAGCGTCGTCCATCCCGATTCGTTTCACGTCGTGTACTCGATTGAGCTCCTGACGATGGCGGTGATCGGCGGACTCGGAAACGCGGCCGGAGCAGTGTTAGGCGGCGCCGCTCTGAGCGCGCTGCCGGAGCTGCTCCGCGGCTTCGCGGAGTATCGCCTGATCGTGTACGGTCTCGTTCTCTTGTTGATGATTCGTTTCAAGCCCCGCGGTTTGGGTGGGATTGTATGAGCAGCGCATCTGATCTCAATCATGAACACGCACTGACAATCGACCGCCTGACCCGCCGTTTCGGCGGCATCACCGCGGTCGATTCGGTATCCATGGTGGTCCGCCCCGGTGAGGTGGTAGCCATGGTTGGTCCGAACGGCGCCGGCAAGAGCACGGTGCTGCAGCTCATATCCGCACTGCTCGCTCCGGATTCCGGCAGCGTTCACCTCGGCACCGACCAGCTGACCGGCCGCACTCCGGAAGAAATCGCCGCGCTTGGTGTAGCACGCGCGTTCCAGACCTCCCGGGTATTCCCGGTACTCTCGGTTTGGGACAGCGTACGCGTCGCCGGCATTCCCGCCCTCATCGGCGGCGGCCGCTTTGGACACCGTATCCCGGCGTTCCTGGAGCTCGCTGCTGTGCTGTTCGGCACCCGCCGCCACCGGGCGCGTGTTGCCGAGCTCGATCGACGCACCGCCGAAGTGCTTGAGCTGTTTGGAGAGCGCCTGCTGCCCCGACGCGACGACACCGCGCAGAGCCTGTCGTATGCCAACCGACGGCGGCTGGAACTGGCGCGCGCATTGGTCGCAGACCCGTACGTGCTGCTGCTCGACGAACCGACTGCGGGCATGAATCCGACCGAGACTGAGGAGCTTGTCCGTCTGCTTCAGGTCTTGCACCACCGCCGACCCGAGCTTGCAATACTAGTAGTGGAGCACAAGATGAACGTGGTGCGCGCCCTGGCCGACCGAGCGGTCGTCATGGACCATGGAAGCGTTATCGCTGAGGGACCGCCGCAGGAGGTCCTTCAAAACGAGCTCGTCATCGAGGCCTATCTCGGGCGCAAAGCGTTGCACTCGGAAGCGGCGCGGGAGGCGATCGCCGCAATGGATGACGGCGTTGCGGCCGGCGAGGCGGGAGGGCACACCCAAGTGCGGGGGGCGCTGCAACAATGACCGTAACAGACTCGGCGCTGCTCACAGTGGATTCCATCGATGTGTACTACGGCGCGGTGCAGGCGCTTTCCTCGGTTTCGCTCGAGCTCTTTGAGGGTGAGGTGGTGGCTATCCTCGGAGGCAACGCTTCCGGGAAGTCAACAACGGTGAAAAGCGTGCTGGGAGTGGTCAAACCGCGCAACGGGACGATCTATCTCGACGACGAGCGTATCGACGGCTGCGAGCCCCCCGAGATCATAGCCCGGGGGCTCGCTTCGAATCCGGAGGGCCGTCGAGTGTTCCCGCGCATGAGCGTCTACGAGAACCTTCAGATGGGAGCCTACGTGCGCCGCCGAGACGGCGCACACACGCTTCGGGGGGAGATCGAAGAGCTGCTTGAGTTGTTTCCTCGCCTGCGCGAACGCCTCACGCAAACCGCAGGAACCCTTTCCGGAGGGGAACAGCAGATGCTTGCGATGGCGCGCGCGATGCTTCGCAAACCGCGCCTACTGTGTATCGACGAGCCCTCGATGGGTCTTTCGCCCCGGTTCGTGGATGCGGTCTACGAGCGCCTCTATACCCTCAAGAACCACGGTTTGAGCATCCTGATGGTGGACCAAAATGCCAACCGTGCCCTCGAGCTCGCCGACCGCGCTTACGTTTTGCAAAGCGGCTCAGTGGTGCTCAGCGGCGCTGCGCGCCGGCTGCACGACAATCCCGAGGTCCGCAAGGTCTATCTCGGCGGTTAAGCGGGCCTAGCCACGAATCACCGCACGCTACCCGGCAACGACCGCCGCACCGGCCGGCATTCACCAACCCGGCGCGGGGCAGTTCCCCAGAGGCTACCATCCACGCTCCCGGATGATCTCGACCAGGTCTCGGGTTTCGGCTTCCAGACTCTTGCCTTCGGCGCGATAGACGAGCTCGGCGGCCCGGTAGTACTTATCGCTATGGCTGTCCCAGAGCATGCGTACATCGGCAGCCAGATCGGTACCGGGGTTCACGCGCGGCCGGTCTGCGGCCTGCACCCGCCTGACGAGCTCATCGAGCGAAACCTCGAGCAGAATCACGTGGCCGGACCCTGCAATTGCATCCAGGTTCCACCGGTACCGCACCGTGCCACCCCCGAGACAGACAACCGCCCGTGAGCGGCGCGCAAAGTCTTTACAGATCTCATATTCGAGCTCGCGGAACGCTAGCCAACCCTGTTCGGCTACCAACCGGTGGAACGAATACCCCAGACGGGCGTCCATCTCCTCGTCCAAGTCAAAAAATTCGCGCCGCAGAATTTGCGACACACGGCGCCCGAGTGTGGTCTTACCGGAGCCGATCATTCCGGCAAAATAGAGATTATCGGCCATACGTGGTGTCCTCTCCGAGACGGTTCGGTATACCACATTTGGCCTGACTTAGAAACGGGGGTAAAACGGGGTTGACGTGCCATACCCCCCTACCGTATATTGTTCCTATGATGGATCCAAAACAGAAAACCGACGTCGAGAATCGTCTCAGTCGGATAGAAGGCCAGGTTCGCGGCATTCGCCGCATGGTTGAAGAAGACCGCTATTGTATGGATATTCTCGCCCAGACGCGGTCGATCGTCGCGGCGCTCCGAAAGGTGGAAAATCTTGTAATGGAGAGCCATCTTAACACCTGCGTCGCCGAGGCGATGCGCAGCCGCGATGACCGCGAGCAGGACGAGAAAGTGAAAGAGATCATGACCGTGATCGCCGACATGCGCAAGAACGGCTGATGATGAACAAGGAGCCGCTTATGAGTGACAAGGCAAGAGCTGTTGCTGCCTCCGCCGAACCGGTGAAGAAGGCATATAAGATAGATGGTATGAGCTGCGCCTCGTGCGCGGTCTCGATCGAGACTATGCTCGGCGCCACCGAGGGCGTTGAATCCGCAGCGGTCAACTTTGCGAACGAGAAGCTCGTGGTTGAATATGATGCCGCGAAGCTGACTGACGAGGATATTATCGCGGTCGTGCAACAAACCGGTTACGACGCTGCGCCGGAGGCCGAATCCGGCGGGCCTTCGGGCAAGGTGACCCTTGGTGTCAAGGGAATGAGCTGCGCCTCATGCTCGGCATCGGTTGAGAGCATGCTCAACGCCACCGACGGGGTGTCGAGCGCTGTCGTCAACTTCGCCGCCGAACGGGTTACCATCGAGTACGATCCCTCCCAGGTTAAGCTGCCGCACCTCAAGCGCGTTGTGGCCGATATCGGCTAC
>PUNW01000190.1 GCA_003552665.1 Spirochaetaceae bacterium
GGCTCCATGACGCTGCGCAGGCCGGTGATCGGGCCGCGCAGGTCATGCGCAAGAATTGAGAAAAAGCGGTCCTTGGACGCGTTTGCCTCGCGCAGCTTCTGATTGACCTGATGAAGCGCGGCAGTTCGCTCGGCCACCTGCTGCTCGAGCATGCGCGTCTGCCTGCGAAACGCGCGCGTTCGCAACTGCAGCACAATCCAGACCAGGAGTATCGCCACGAACACCAACGCGGCGCTGAAGGCCGAGGTTCGCCAGAACGGCGGACTCACCGTTATTCGCAGCATAGCCGGCGTCCTGCTCCAGCTGCCGCGGCTGTCGGCCGCAATCACTTCGAAGATATAACTTCCGGGAGCAAGATTGGGATAGTCGACAAAACGGCGCGTACCGGCATCGACCCAATCGTCATCCAGGCCCCGCAACCGGTAGCGATACTCGTTGCGGTGCGGCAGCGAATACTCCGGCGCGGCGAACTGCAGCTGCACCGAACTGCGTTCGTACGGCAACTCTATCGCGTCTAAGCGGTGATGAACCGAGGCGCTCGGGTACGGCTCGCCCATGACTGTGACTTCGGTAATCCGGACCGGTGGCGCGGTTCCACCGTTTGCAAACGTTTGCGGCGGCATCCGTACCACCTTCGAGAACGCACCGAAGAGCAGGTCTCCGGCGGCCGTCCGTGTGGCGCCGCCGCCGAAGTTGCGCGTGGCGAGGCCGTCGGCGGTCGTAATGTGGCTGAACTCGTCGCGCTCGCGATGGTAGCGTACCAACCCACCGGCGCGCGTAGCAGTCCAGATCCGCCCCAACGAATCTTCCTTGATCTGTGCGACGCTGTTGCTTGAGATCCCCCGGGGGTTGTGCGGATCGTAGCGGTAGCGTGTAAAATCGTCGGTCTGCGGCCGGTAGCGGTTCAGACCTCCATTGGTGCCGATCCAGAGCGCATCGTCGTCACCGTAGTGCAGGGTCTGGACCAGCTGGTGCGAGATGCTTCCCGTGTTGAACGGTTCACTCTCGAAGACGCGCATCGAGAATCCGTCGTAACGGTGGAGCCCGGACTGGCTTCCAAACCACAGGAAGCCTTCGTCATCCTGAACGATCGACGAGATCGCGGAGTCGGTGAGCCCGTCGCGATATGACAGATGATCGAACAGCGGCGTTGCAGTGAGCGATGCGGAACTTACCAATAAGAACCATAGCAGGCACAAACCCGCCGCACGGATACGAACCAAAGGCCTCATGCGCCCCCGAACAGAGCAAAGAATTGAATCTCTCAAGTCCCGCCATTGTACGACGGTTCGTACGGGTGGTCGAGCGGTTAGTTTCGCGCAAGTTTCTGAGTATAACTGCGTATGGCGCGCGCAGATTCGGAACGCTGCTGCAACGGTGGGGGGCCGGCCCCGGGCGGGTGCGGGGGCAGAGCCGCCGGCTTCCGCCTTGCCGCCTGCCGCCCGCCCGCCTTCCAGGCCGATAGCGCGCTATGGTCGACTACGTTCGCGCTTATAGACCTTTGCGCTCAAAGAATCGAAACAGACCGAGCGAGATCACAATGAATACTGCGATTACGAGCCAATGGCTGACGCCGAGCGCCTCCTGGATAGAGACTGCTCCGAAAGACCCGATCGGCGTGATGTAGTCCTGTATGAATCCGTAGCCCAAGGCGAACACCAATCCGCCGATCAACATACCGAGTATCGGCCACCAGGCATGTTTGCGGCCTTCGGCGACCGCACCGAGCGCGGTTCCCGGACAGTAGCCCAGCAACGCCCATGCCGCGCCGAAGAAGACGCCGCCGATCAGCTGGGCACCGAGATTGAAGTCACGCGGACTGAACTCGGCTATCCCCGCGTCGAGCAAGAGGTGGACGCCGATCATGCCGACGATGATCGTGGAGAGCATGAACTTGATGATCGTCATGTCGAGAAGACGCATCGCTCCGACCTGACGCTCAAAACGCAGTACTTCACCCTGCTGCAAAAACACTCCAAACACAACTCCGGTTACGAGACCTGCAACTAAGCTCATCTTTTACCTCCTTCCGTAGACTAGCCGGGCGGTGAGAATGCCGGTGCCGAAGAACACCGCCAGCACAAACAGGCTCCCCAGGCCCAAAGAACTCAACCCGCTCACTCCGTGCCCGCTCGTGCACCCGCCGGCCATGCGCACGCCGACCATCGCGAAAACCCCGGCCAGCACCGAATACCCGGCGCGGAGCTTCACGCTCGGACCGAACCGTTCCACCCACATCGGGGGAAGCTCTTCACGCTTGAACGTTCCGGTGAGCTTCGATGCGATCAGAGCCCCGAGCGCGATTCCCAGGACGAACAGCAGCTGCCAGTTCGGAAATGCGGCGCCGGTGAGGCCGCCGTCACGAACCTGATAGAACTCCAAAAACCCAAGATCGATGCCGACAGTGTCGAGCACCAGCGTGGTGAATCGCGGAAAGGTCGTCGAGGTGCCGAAGAACTGTCCTTCGACCGCCACACTGAGCGTCAGAAGGAGCCCTGATAGGGCACCGAAGACGTACGGTTTCCAGTTAACTGAGCTTTGCATATAAGCCTCCTCTCTTAACGTCTTCTTTAGCTTACGCTATATATTGTTTCTGCCCTATATATACCTAAGATTATTTATGATGTCAAGCGCCCACCGGCTTGCAGCCCTCTGATTGCCGTGCTAAAACGGTAGCCGAGTATGGGATTGTTTCTGCGCAAGGCGCTGCGCGCCGGACCGCTACGGTTCAACCTGTCCAAAAGTGGTGTAGGGCTCTCAGTAGGGGTCACCGGTCTGCGATTCGGTGTCGGCCCCCGCGGACGCTACGTTCACGCGGGGCGGGGCGGCGTGTACTATCGCAAGACGCTTCCGAGCGGCAAGGGGCGCGGAGGTGGCGGTGGCGCCGCTGATACCAACAGATCGGGCGGTGCTCGCACCGGCGAACGCACCTACGAGCGCCCCGAGCAGCAGCTTCCCGAGATCGAGAGCGCCGAGTCTGCCGTCATTCAGGACTCCAGCTCGGCTGAACTTCTCGAAGAGATTCGCGCTCGCCGGCGACGGCTGCCGCTTGCCAAGACGGCACTGGCCGCGGCGGCCTTGATTCCGGCGCTGCTCGGGGCCCCCGGGAGCCTCGCGCTGTTGCTTCTGCTGCCGGTCGCGATCCTGGTAGACCGCGGCCGGCGCAAAACGGTACTGTTTTACGAACTGGATGCGGAGCTTCAGACCGCCGTCGATCGGCTGTACCGGGCGTTTGACGCCCTCGGCGAGTGTACGGCGCTGTGGCACATCCCCCACGCTGAGGCGCCGGAAGGCGGCCGCTACACCCGAACACCGGTGCGGATGCGCTACGGCACGCCGCCGTTCCTGAAGACCAACCTTGACGTCCCAATTCTCCCGGCCGGTCCACAGACGTTGTACTTCATGCCGGAGCAGGTGTTCGTTACCGACTCGAAAGGCGTTGGAGCGGTAAGTTATCCGGAGCTCGAAGTTCGGGAGTTCCACGCCCGCGAGCAGGAGCACGAAACGGTTCCGGAGGACGCGCGTATCATCGAATGGCGCTGGAAGCATGAGACCAAGTCCGGGGACCGCGACCGGCGCTACAAGAACAACTATAAGCTGCCCACCGTCGAGTACCGCCGTATTCTCTTTACCAGCCCCAGCGGGCTCCGCGAGCTGTTCCAGGCGTCCGCAGCCGAAACCAAGGAGCGGATAGCCGAGGCCCTGCCGTTGGTGACCGACGCAATCTCGGATTCCGGCGA
>PUNW01000341.1 GCA_003552665.1 Spirochaetaceae bacterium
ATCTGAGGCACGCTCCTCATCGCGTTCCACCACCTCGCCGGCGTAGTAAAGGCCTCCGAGCCGGTACTGGGCGATTGCTTCGCCGGCTTCTGCGCGCCTTTCCAGCTCTTCCAGTTCCGTCTGTCCAATGGTCCTTTCCTCGTTCATCATCGTTCTCCTCCTGTGGTGATGAAGTGAGTGATAAGAGGCACGAAGAGCAGGGCAGGCGGGTGGTGCAGCGGACGCAGGAACCGACTGCGGGGCCGGCGCCGACTGCGGCGCCGTTGCCGAGCGGCAGGCCGACTGGGCGAGAGGTGTAGGTCGGTGGTACTGCGGTGGTGAAACAAAAAACCCTCCGTCAGGAGGGCCGACACGGTCCGGTTTTGTTGCCCCTCTACAGTGGAGCCACATCCGCGTTACGCGTAACCACCTTGCCCCGGAAGGCAGGTTGGTGTGGGTGTCGACCCAGCTCTTAATGCTGTCTGAAGTATACTATGGTTTTGGGAAAACTCCAAGTTGATTTATTCTCGCTACTCCATTAACACCTTGACAGCTGCTGAGGTAGGGCCTACCGTAAGGTTGCGTCTGAAGACCGCCGCCGGCGTTGGTGGGTTCCATGGAGAAGCACATACACAGATGAGCGACTTGTTCTACGAACGCCCAGTAATCAACTCTCCGTACCAGTACCCATCGCGCCACTGGGAGCTCAATGATGAGGGGCTTCCCACGCAACGCATCATCGATTCACGTCGCCCGGCAAAGTTCATAACTCCGATCCCAAAGCCGAAGAAGCGCAAGCCTCCCAAGCAGGATGAGTTTGCCTTCGATGAGGGCAAGGGGCTCTCGACGCAGGAACAGCAGTACGACGTTACCTCTATCATCAACGAAGTGCGCGGGCAGGTGGATATCTGGCGCACGCTCGATGAGAGCGAATGGCGCGTGACGCCCGAGACCGCCCGGCTTCTCAGACACTGGCGCCACCATCAGTTCAGCGAGTTCCGCCCGTTCTTCTGCCAGGTTGAGGCGGCCGAGACCGTTATCTGGCTCACCGAGGTCGCACCCCACACCGCGTACGGCAAGAAGCTGGTTAATCACCTTGCTGCAGCAAACCGGGACGCGAACCCCGAGCTCGAGCGCCTGGCGCTCAAACTCGCAACCGGCGCCGGCAAGACCACCGTGATGGCGATGCTGATCGCCTGGCAGACGGTCAATGCGGCCCGACGTCCCGGCAGCAAGACCTTTACGCGAGGATTCCTCGTGGTAACGCCCGGGCTTACCATCAAGGACCGGCTGCGCGTGCTCATGCCGAACGATCCCGACAACTACTACAGCACGCGCGAGCTCGTTCCCACCGATATGCTTGAGGACGTGCAGCGCGCCAAGATTGTGATAACAAACTACCATGCGTTCAAGCTGCGCGAACGCTGGGAGATCTCGAACGGCGGCCGTCGCCTGCTGAAAGGCCGTACCGGCGAAGAGCCGCTTACAACCGAGACCGAAGGGCAGATGATCCAGCGCGTGATGCCGGATCTCATGGGCATGAAGAACATCATGGTGCTCAACGACGAGGCGCACCACTGCTACCGCGAGAAGCCTGCCGATCCTGAAGAAACTGCGCTCAAGGGCGATGAGCGCAAAGAAGCCGAGCGCAATAACGAAGCGGCGCGCCTGTGGATCAGCGGTCTCGAAGCGGTGAATCGCAAGCTCAAACTCTCACGTGCTCTCGACCTCTCGGCGACCCCGTTCTTCCTGCGCGGCTCCGGCTACGCCGAAGGGACCCTGTTCCCGTGGACGATGAGTGACTTCTCGTTGATGGACGCAATCGAGTGCGGCATTGTGAAGCTGCCGCGTGTGCCGGTGGCTGAGAACATTCCGGGCAATGAAATGCCGATGTACCGCAACATCTGGGAGCATATCCGTCCTGATATGCCGAAGAAGGGCCGCGGCAAGGGCGGCGAGCTTGATCCGCTGAAGCTTCCCACGCGGCTGCAGACGGCTCTTGAGGTCCTCTACGGGCACTACAAACAGACCTTCGAGCTCTGGCGCGACTACGGGCTCGCGGTTCCGCCGTGCTTTATCATCGTGTGCCAGAACACCGCGATATCAAAACTTGTGTACGACTGGGTCTCAGGCTTCAAGCGCGTGCAGGAAGACGGCAGCACCATGACCGAAAACGGGCGCCTGGCACTATTCAGAAACTACGACGACACCACGCTCAACCCGCTGCCACGGCCGAACACCCTCTTGATAGACTCCGAGCAGCTTGAAGCCGGCGACGTGCTCGATAGGCAGTTTCGGACTGCGGCCGCCGATGAGATCGAGCGATTCAAGCGCGAGATTATCGAACGCAACGGCGACTCTCGCGCCGCCGAAAACATCAACGAGCAGGAGCTGCTGCGCGAGGTCATGAACACTGTCGGGAAGCCGGGGCAGCTCGGTGCACAGATACGCTGCGTAGTCTCGGTCTCGATGCTTACCGAGGGCTGGGACGCGGCAAACGTCACGCATATCCTCGGCGTGCGGGCGTTCGGAACACAGCTGCTTTGCGAACAGGTGGTGGGTCGCGCACTGCGCCGGCAGTCGTACGATCTTAACGAGAACGGTCTCTTCGACGTGGAGTATGCAGACGTCTTCGGCGTGCCGTTTGACTTCACGGCCAAACCGGTAGTCGCGGCACCGCAACCGCCGCGCGAGACGGTGCAGGTGAAGGCCGTTTCCCCGGAGCGCGATGACCTGGAAATTCGCTTCCCGCGCGTAGAAGGGTATCGTGTCGAGCTTCCGCAGGAGAAGCTTACCGCCGAGTTCAACGAAGACTCGGTGCTTACGCTCAGCCCCGATCTGGTGGGCCCTTCAATCACCCGTAATCAGGGCATCATTGGGGAAAGCGTCGATCTTAATCTCGAACACCTTGCCGATATGCGGCGGTCCAGTCTGCTGTTTCGCCTCACGCAACGCCTGCTCGAAACCAAATGGCGTGACCCCGGCGAGGAGCCGCGCGTTCATCTGTTTGGGCAGCTCAAACGCATCACCAGACAATGGCTCGACAACTGCCTGGTGTGCAAAGGCGATACCTACCCGGCACTCCTCATCTACCACGAGCTTGCCGATATGGCCTGCAGTCGTATCACCGCCGCGATCACGCGTTCGCTTGAAGGCGAGCGCCCAATTAAGGCGATGCTTGATCCGTACAACCCCTCAGGCTCCACCCGCCACGTGCGGTTTGCCACATCCAAGACGCTCCGTTGGGAAACGAGCGGACCGCCTGCAAAGAACCACGTGAACTGGGTGGTGCTCGACAGCGACTGGGAAGGCGAGCTCTGCCGCGTGGTTGAATCGCATCCTCAAGTGGTGCGTTACACCAAGAATCACAACCTGGGTCTCGAGGTCCCGTATCGCTACGGATCACAGACGCGCATCTATCGGCCCGATTTTGTTGTGATGATAGACGACGGAGGAGGACCGGAAGACCTGTTACATTTGGTGGTTGAGGTGAAAGGCTATCGCCGCGAGGATGCTAAAGAGAAGCGCGCCACGATGGAGAACTACTGGGTGCCGGGAGTGAACAACCTGCGCAGTTTCGGCCGCTGGGCATTCGCAGAGTTCGGCGATATCTACGAAATGGACAGCGAGCTCTCCGCCAAAATTGAGGAAGAGTTTGAACGCCTCATCGCATCGGTCGCGCCGCGTAGCGGACAGAAGACACCTGCCGGGTAACCGCAGGGCGAGCACGGCGAATTGAGGTTGCAATGCCATGAG
>PUNW01000151.1 GCA_003552665.1 Spirochaetaceae bacterium
ACGCCACAAGCTCGAGCGGTTTGGTGAGCGCGAGCTTCCCGGAGTTGAGCTCCTCGGCGATGAGACGCGCGAGCTCAAGCAGCCCGGCCACACCGCTGGCGTTGTCATCCGCGCCGGGCGTGTCGCCGCAGACATCGTAATGCGCTCCTACCACAACCGCGCCCACGGCCTGCGAATCCGATTCGCGGCGAGGGGGTCTGCGGCTCCGGCGGTGCTCCAGCCGGTCTTGAGCTGCGGCGTTCGAGGTGGGGGCGTGCTCCGGCTCGAACCGGGCGATCACGTTGTGATACTCATCGCCGGCGCAGTGGTAGGCTTGGCGCTGCACGCTGCATCCCACCCCGGTGAGCGCGGACTCAATGTGGCCCACGGCCTTCCGCAACGAGTCAGGATGATCGGCATTGCGCGGCGGGTTGATTGAGGTCAGCGCTTCAACGTCTGTTCTGAGGCGCGCCGAATCAGCCCGACGCCGCCCCGTGCCGCCGGTCCGCCGTTGATTATGATCTGATCCTGATTTTTCCACCATCTGCTCCCCCCGGTTCACCCCTCGGGTTCGTTTTCCGGCTCCGCCGGGCCGTAGGGAGGCACCGCATAGGTGGGAACCTCCTCAGCTTCCGAAGCGCGTTCGGACGCGCTTCGGTTTCGCCGTTCCGGCAACGAGGCCCGCGTCGCGGCGGCGAGCACGAATAGCGCCCCAACGAGGGCCCGCGCCGAATACAGCTCACCGAAGAAGACTGCCGCGAAGACAGCGGCGATCACCGGTTCCACCGTTGCGACCACCACCGCGCGGGAGAGCTGCACGCCGGCAAGCCCTCGATAATAGAGCAGGTAGGGAAGGTAGGTGGTCACGACACTGAGAAGCGCGAGCCAGACGAATATCGAGAACGAATAGGTGCCGAACCGCACGAACGGGAGAATCGCGACGGCCGCTACCGGGAACACGTATGCGAGGAACTGCAGCGGGCTGTAGCGAACAATAGCCCATTTGCCTACCAAGAAGTAGGTCGCGTAGGTGAAAGCGGCCGTGAAGCCCCACGCGAGCGAGATCGCCGAAACCGATATCCCCCGGCCGCCGCCGGTAGCTATGAGAACCACGCCGAGCATCGTGAGCGCAATCAGCACGATCTTCTGCCCGCCGAGGGGCTCTTGGTACCACAGGCGGGCGCCCACGGCCACAAACACCGGGGAAGTGTAGAGCAGAATGACGGCGAGGTTTATCCCGCCTGTCTCGATGGCGTAGGCCAACGACACCATGAAGGTCCCGATGCCGAACGCGCCGAATACAGCCATTGCCGGCAGATGCCGGACATTCATCCGAGTGCCGGCCGAAGAACTCGTCAGGCAAAGACGCAGTATGAACAGCACCGCGGCCGCGGCGGTGCGCCAGAATGAAACCTCCAACGGCGTTACACCCTGGTCGTATAGGACGCGGGCTATGGGCCCCGATGTGGCCCAGAGCGCCGCCGCGGAGGCGACGAGAAGGTACCCGGTATAGGAGCGCTGGGATTCGGAGTGCAGCGTGGTGGACATTAGAGCTCATAATAGCACGGGCCGCACCTATACTGCGAGCGGCCGGGGGGTGGGGAGGAAGGGACGCATTAGCGCGCGCCGTTCTCGTCGGGTAGGAGCGGGGGATAACCCTCGCGCTCGAGCACGGTCCGCATCGCGCTGTCCGGGCGCCGCAGCTCTCGGGAACCGCGCGTTATGTTGCACAACGAGAGCCCGAGCTCATCGGCGATACGGCGCTGGGGAACCCCTTCGCTGAGTCGCTTCACGATCTCCCACCGACCGCTGATGCGTTCGGCCTCACGGGCTGTGAGCAGCTCCTGCAGAAACCGGGCCATCAGCTCCCGGTCGTCGATATGCGTAAGCGTCTCAGCGAGTTCATCGAGCGATCGTTTCATGGTCCTGTTTCTGGTTATAGAAACACCAGTCGTTGTTTGTCAACAACCCCTGGTTCGGTTAGGATCAAAACCATGCTGCCGCGCGAAGCTCGCCCGTGTGCCGCCGACCTCACGCTGATGCTCACATGGGAGTTGCCCCAGACTTTGCTTGGGCTGCTCGTTTTAGGTGCCTGCCGCCTCGGCGGGTTAGCAGCGAGCGGCGAATGGCTGCGTGGGCGCTACTGTGTGCGCACACAGGGGTTCGGGGTCTCGCTCGGGGCGATTGTGTTCTGGTTCGCCGTCGCGCGAGGCGAGCCGTACGACATCCTGCGCCACGAGCTCGGCCATTGCGTTCAGTCGCGCCTGTTCGGCCCCGCCTACTTGCCGCTCGTCGGATTGCCGTCCATCCTTCGAGCCGGGTATGCGCGCCTGTACTTTCTTCGTCATCGCCGCCGGTGGAACCGTTACCGCCGCGGTTATCCCGAGCGTTGGGCCGACCGTCTGGCTCCTCCCGCCGGTCCGTGGCTACCAGTCCGAAAGCGGGATGATCGCACTCCCGAGGCTTAGGTACGGTCGTCTCCGAAATGCTCGGACACGAACGGCACAAAACGGACATCCAATCCGTTTTCGCGGTGAATGCTCCCGAACTGTTTGGTGTAGCGCGTTACCCTCTGAGGACCGGGGCCGACCGGCGCGATCAACCTGCCGTTGTCGCTGAGCTGGCGGAACAGGGGTGGCGGGATCTTCGGCGCCGCCGCGGTCAGCAGAATGATGTCGTAGGGTGCCGCCTCAGGATATCCCCCATAGCCATCCCGACACAGCACCGTGACGTTTTCGTACCCGAGTCTGTCTAGTCGCTTTCGGGCGCTTTCGGCCAGCGCCTCCACTCGCTCGATCGTGATCACTTCGCCACAGATCTCAGCCAAAACAGCGGCCTGATAACCGCTGCCGGTCCCGAGTTCCAGCACTCGCTCGCCGGGATGCGGATCGCACCAGCTGCTCATATACGCGACCACATAGGGCTGCGAACAGGTTTGGCCGTGGCCGATCGCGACCGCGCCATCCTCGTAAGCGTCTTCAGCCGTATTTCCCGGTAGGAACTCATGTCTCGGAACGCGCGTCATCGCTTCCAGCACACGGCGGTTGGTGATACCGCGGCGCATGATCTGTTGCTCGACCATGCGTGTGCGCAAGCGCTGGAGATGTTCCGGTTCACTGCTCATATCACCATCACGGTAGCATGCTTTAGGGTCTAAACGCTATAATCGAGCGCGTGGTGAACGCGCAACTGCAGGCTTACCGGGATGCTATCGAACGTTTTCGCACCAACGCGTGGAGCTCCGAAGCGGAAGTGATGCGGGTGTACCGGCAGTTGTGCAAGCAGACGCATCCCGATTTGAGCGGGCTGTCGGCCGAAACGTTTCTCGCGGTTCAGGAAGCGTTTGCCGAGGCGTTAGCACGCGTTCGTAATCGCAGCGCCGGAGAACGGGATCTCGACCCGTATGCAGTGATTCGCGACAGCGGGTATCCGGAAGCCGTCCCGGAACGGCCCTGTTTTCTGATTGCGCTGATGCGTTACACCAATCTTGGTCTCTATTCCTACCGTATTCGGCGCAATCCGCACCTGCAGCGGCGAAACGCGCAGGTGGTCGCGACCGTGGAGCATTGGGCGCGGCTGTACGATGCGCAGCTAGTCCCGCTGTTTCGTGCTTTCGATGAAACCCAACTGCGGCCCCTTGCCAGTACGGCCGAAATGCAGCGCTACCACCGTGCGCGCCGAGTTTTGCTCGACGGGCTGCATACTTTCTTTCAATTCCAACGCCTGGGACGTCAGA
>PUNW01000186.1 GCA_003552665.1 Spirochaetaceae bacterium
CTACGGGTGGAATCAGTACCTCTGGCCGTTGTTGATCACCACGCAGCGGCGGTTCTACACGCTGATGATCGGTATTGCGCGCATGCTTGCTACCGGTGACCACCAGGCTGACTGGCACGTGGTTATGGCGATGACGATCCTTTCGATGGTCCCGACGATCATCATCGTGATTGGAATGCAGAAGGCGTTTGTACGTGGTCTGACAGAGGCCGACAAATAGAGCGACCCGCGCGCGGCAGCGCGTCGTCGAGGGGTTTGGGGCTTGGTTGTGAGCAGAGAGGCTGATGCAGGACCCGGAGCATACGCTTGAGATAACGGAGAACGAAACGCTGCTGTTCAGCTCGAGGGCGGGGTGGTTGAAGCCGCTCTTCGAGCTGGAACAGTGGCTGCATGACTCAGGATACCGGCTCGAGGATCTCGCTGTGGAAGACAAGGTGGTCGGCCGGGCGGCGGCGTTGTTACTGTGTCGCCTGGGATTGCGGCGTCTGAGGACAGGACTGCTCAGCCGGCGTGCGGTGCCGGTGCTGGAGGCTGCCGGCGTGCGTTTTCGTGCAGAGCTCGAGGTTGCCGAGATCGGCTGTGAGACCGAGCAGGTTCTCGCCGATTGCGACGACTACGAGGCCGCGCATCGTGAGATCATGCGGCGTTTGGGGATGTCCTAGCGGCCGGCCGACTGCGAGCGAAACCGGCTTACAACGTTTCCGCTTTTGCTCCCTGCATGATCTCATTGATGGTTTCACGGTACTCAATCAGCTGCTTCCAGATCGTATCCAGGGCCTGGTACTCCTGTTCGCAGAGCTGGCGGTCTTGGTCGTGAAACGCTTCGATCAGACGATTATAGGTCTCGTGGAAGCGATCGTGCAGCTCCTTGAGAGCGGCAAGGGTGCCGCCATCGGAGTGCTCTTTGGCCATCACCATGATCAGGTTACCGAGTGGACAATCGCTTCCGCGGTTCTTCTCGGGCAGATTGGCTACCGGCACGCGTCCATCAAGCAACAGGCGGGCACCCATTACCCTTTTTTTGTGGTCGAGAATGACGTGCCGCAGTACCGAGACATAGGTCTCGTGGCTTTTGCCGTCGCCGGTTTCAAGGCGGAAATACTTCAACTCGGTTGCCAGCTGTGCCATGTGGCGGTTGCTCGCATTGCTCATCTCGGCGATACGCTGCTGGGACTCGCGAATCTCGCGCGCAGCCGAGCTGAATGCCTCTATCTGCGAAACGGTCTGGTGTGAGACTTCACGAATCGCGCTCAGCGCGTCGTTTACGCCCTGAACACCGCGCTTCATCTCTTCAGAACCTTCGCTGATTTCCTGCGATATCCGACGAAGCGAGCCGACCGCTTGCAGCATCTGATCGGTCCCGGAGGCTACCTCGTCGGTGCTTGCGGCGATCTCGCCGAAAGCGGATACGAAGGTCTCCACCTCGGATTTGATCTCGGTGAAGACGCCTCCGGTTTGCACACCGGCCTCATGTGCCTGGCGAATACGCTCGACGAACTCCTTGAGCGACTTTGTGATCTGTTGGGTGTTCGCGGTTGTCGACTCCGAGAGGCTGCGAATCTCCTCGGCGACAACGGCGAACCCTCGGCCGTACTCCCCGGCATGGGCGGCTTCAATCGCCGCGTTCATCGCCAACAGGTTGGTCTGCGCCGCCACATTGTTGATTACCGAGATCATATTGAAGAGCTCGTTCAATCCGGACGAAACTTCTTCCATGACCGCGGTCATGGCGCGAACATGCTCACCGCCGCGCTCGGTGGTGGCCATCAGAGTGCCGGTTGCTTCTCGTCGTTCAGTGGCAATCCTGGCTACACTCGAGATTGAGGCCGACATCTCTTCAACCGTGCTCGAGGTCTGATCCACAGCCGCCGAGTGGCTCGAGATCTGATCACCGAGGCCGGAGATGCCGGCGGCCAGCTCCTCGATCCCGGAAGAGCTCTCTTCGATTTGAGTGTTCAGCCTGCTCATCTGTTCATCGGTCTCAGTGGCGCGGCTGTTGATGTTGGCTGTCTGTTGGAGCGAGCGGTCGGTCTCTCGGCGGAACTGGTCACTGATCTCCAGGTTTTCGTCGATCAGCTCCTTCATCCCCAGCAGGGTAATCTGCATCCCGGCAATCAGGCCTTCGTCGAACCGGTACCCCAGATGACCGAGCTCCGGCAGCGTCGAACGCAAAGCGGCGCGCGCAGTAAGGTCTCCGTCGGCCACCGAGTCAACTGTGCGAGCAAGCCGGCGCAGGGGCAGTGTTACGGTGCGAGTGAGAAGAAGGCGGGTTGCGAGTATCAACACGATGAGGGTCGCTATCCCGAGCGTTGCGAGCAGAGCGCCTGCCTCCTGCGTCAAGCGGTAGTCGTCCCATAGTCCCAACAGAATCCCCGTCGCCGCGGCGGCGACGACTACAGCCACAAGCGTGACCCGATTCCCGAGCGAAAGCTTTGCGATAGTCATTGTGTTTAGTGCTCCAAGCGAGGGTTTGTTTGCGTTCGGGGGTATCATACCATTATCCCGGTAGCATGCGACATTAAATTCGTGCTACCCTATCGCAGCTTAGCCCTAAAGGCGCCGGTGAACCATATGAGTGAGATAGTACGTTTCGGGGTTTCGATGGAAAAACCGCTGGTCGAGATGCTCGACCGCCTGACGCTCGTCGAGGGCTACAGCAACCGCTCTGAAACCATCCGGTCGCTCGTGCGTCAGGAGGTTATCCGCAGCGGTCGGGGGAAGGACGGGCAAGAGGTTGCGGGAGTGGTTACCCTGGTTTATCGCTACGGGACCAGGCTCCGACGGGTCTCCACCGCTGAATACCGCTCGCTTCGTATCGCAGCCAACATGCAGCTGCATCTCGATGACGAGATCTGTTTGAAAGTGTTGATTCTTAGCGGTGACAGCAGCGAGCTGCACGCATGGGCGAGTAACCTCATCGGCCAACGCGGTGTTGTCGGCAAACTGAGTATCACTGCAACGGAGGATCTTTACCGTGAGCTCTCCGGCGTTTCTCAATGATCTGGCGGTCACGCCGCACGACGAAGACGCCATCACACTGCATAGAGTAAGCGCCGGCTATGGTGACGGACCGGTGCTAACCGATCTTTCGCTGCGCATACACTGCGGAGAGCTCGTGGGCATGCTTGGGCCTAACGGCGCGGGAAAGACGACCGTGCTGCGGGTCGCGATGGGATTGCTGGTGCCGGCAGCGGGGCGGGTTGCAGTGCTCGGCCGACCGCTCGATACCGCTGCCGACCGCAGCTGGGTTCGGTTGCGCATCGGGTACGTTCCGCAAGTGCAAGCCCCGCCGGCATTGCCGATCACAGTGGCGGATTCGGTGCTGCTCGGCCGGTGGGGACGTTCGTTCCGGTTCCTGCGGCGGCCAACTCGTGAAGACCGCGCCCTGGTGCGCGAGACCCTTGAGCTGGTTGGGATGGCCGAGCTTGCCGCGCGCGACCTCGCCGCATTGTCCGGCGGGCAGCGCCAGCGGGCAGCGCTTGCGCGGGCGCTGGTGCGCAGACCGCGGTTGCTTCTGATGGACGAGCCCACGACCTATCTGGATCAGGAGGCGCAACGCGACCTGGTGCGGCTGATAGAGCGCCTGCATGACCAGCTGAATATAACCACCGTAGTGGTCACGCATGGCCGGGAAGCGGGGTGGAGGTTCGACCGCACGGTATACCTAAACGACGGCGGTGCCGCATGAACGCGTTGGTGGAGATGCTTGCGATTCCGGTCATCCGCAACGCGTTCATCGGGATGCTCGTAGCCGGTGCCACGCTCTCTACCCTGGGCGTGGTGATCGTTTCACTCCATCTCATGGCACTGCGGTTCACGTTGATGCACGTGGGGCTTCTGGGGGCGGCGGCAGGTATGAGCCTGGGGTTTTCGGCCACCGCCGGCGCTTTTGTGCTGGTGCCGGTAGCTTCGGTGTTGATGGGAACGCTCGGCCAGCGCTTTCGGATCTCGGCGAGCTCCATGACGGGGTTCTTCATGACCGGGTCGCTTGCCGGTGCGTTTCTGCTTCTGGCGCGAGCCGGGGTGCCGGCGATGGATGTGTTCGGGATCTTCGCCGGAAACATCCTGATGCTTGGCCGGCTCGATGTCGTGCTGGTCGCGGTGCTGGGGGTCGCAGTGGTGCTCGCGTTCGTGATCGGCTACCGCGAGATTCAGGCGGTGCTGCTCGACCGCGACCTGGCGCTGTCGCTGGGGGTGCCGGTGCAGGCAGTCGTCGCAGGTCTGTTTCTCTTGCTGGGGGCGGCGGTTGCGCTGGCGCTTCGTTTGGTGGGCGCGCTACTCGTGGATGCGATCATCCTGCTGCCCGGCATGGCGGCGCTGCGATTTGCGCGCGGCTTCGGCTCGGCGCTGGTGCTTTCGTCGGTGTTCGGTGTGATCGCCTGTGCCGGCGGGTTTTTCGTCGCCGTGCGCTTCAATCTGCCGATTGGTGCGAGCTCGGCGGCCGTCTCGAGCGCAATTCTCGGTCTCTCGGCAGTGGTGACATGCCGGAAATGATCATGCTTGAGCCTGAGCTGAGGATCACGGTGGGTAATTTGGAATAGCAGGAGGAGAGATATGAAGACGAGCAACGGCTTCGCACTCGTTCCCGGTGCCGGGTATTCCGACCGGCGCAGGCAATGTGGTCGGTATGTGTTGGCGTTACTGATGGTTGTGCTCCTGAGCACCGGATTCGCCGCCGGCGAAGCGGCGGCCACCGAGAACGCCCGACTGGTTGCGTCCACTGCATGGGTGGGTGCGATGGCGGAGGCGGCCGGTGCCGAGGATTTACGCGTGTTAGCACCGGCGGAGTTGCGCCATCCCCCGGAGTATGACTTCGCGCCGCGTGACGTCGGGTTTGCGGCTGAGGCCGATCTGTTGATCTGGGCCGGGTATGAGGACTTCATGGAGAACCTCTTCGAGGCGGCTGATATCTCGGATGATCGTACTCTCCTCATCAGGACGAGCAACGTGCCACCGCTTATGGCAGAAGCGGTGGAAACGATCGCTGTGGAGCTGGGTACCGAGGATCAGTTTCGGCGCTGGAAAAGCGAGCTCGATCAGCTTGCGGACGAGCTTCTGAGTGCGGCCGACGCCGCCGGGGTGGCGGATACCCCGGTGGCGGTGCACTTCCACCAACGCGGGTTTGCCGAGTGGCTGGGATTTGAGGTGGTGGCCGAGTTCGGGCCCGCCGAGATGACACCCGGGGAGCTGGCCTCGATCCTGGCCGAGGGGCCGGAGTTGATCATCGACAACTGGCACATCCCACACGGGCAGCCGCTGCGCGGCGGTGGGCGTCGCTATACGACGCTGATCAACTTTCCGGGCAGCCACGGCACCGCGAGCCTCTTCGACGTCCTACGCTACAACGCCGAGCAGCTCGAGCTGTTCTGAGCGGGTCACTCGCTCTGGAGATCAATCAGCTCCACGCTGATGATTTCGTCATCGCGCGCGCGCATGCGGGCCAGCATCTCCTCGGTCGGCTTGTCGTCGAGCTGTATGATGCAGCATGCGGTCTTGCGCCCGTCGAAGATTACGTTCTCAATCTCCTCGGCGTTGATTGAACCGTCCTTGATGATCGTCATCACGTTGGCGAGAACTCCCGGCCGGTCATAATGGCGCACGATCAGCTGCCAGCGCGCCTCGGTAAAGAGACAGCGGTTGACCCAGTTGCGTACGCGACCTGAGCGCTTGTACTCGCGCACGATCTCGACTGTTTCGGCGGCAACCGCATTCTGCGCCTGCTGAGTGGAGGCACCGATGTGGTGGGTGATGTAGGCGTCGGCCACCGAGCTCCACTGCGTTTCCACCGTGCCGTCTTTGCCCTCAGGCTCCTCCCGGAACACGTCAAGCCCTACGCGCAGTTTCCCGGCCTGAACCGCCTTGAGCAACGCGTCCTCGTCCACAACCTCCGCTCGCGCCGTATTGATCAGGATCGTTCCGGGACGCATTCGTCCGATCAGGTCGGCCGAGATCAGACCGCGGGTATCGTCGTTGAGGGCCAGATGGATCGAAAGGATGTCGCAGCGCTCGACCAGGTCTCCCAGCGTGTCACAGTAGCGTACCCCGAGCTCGGAGGCGCGCTCGGCATCGAGTGAACGTGACCAGGCTTCAACCTGCAAACCGCAGGCTCTGGCCCGCTTGATCAGCTCGATTCCAATCTGGCCCACCCCCACAACACCGAGGCGCTTGCCGTATACGCCGTCCGCCTTGGAGTACTCAGCCTTGTTCCAGGCACCGGCGCGCAGATCGATGACGTTGTCGGCGATTCGACGGTCAAGAGCGAGAATCAAACCGAGCGCCAACTCGGCAACGGCAATCGAGTTCTTGCCCGGACAGTTAGCGACGTATACCCCGCGCTCACTCGCAGTCTTGACGTCGATGGTGTTGACTCCGGCGCCGGCCCGAATGACAAGGCTCAAGGCGTTGCCTGCGGTAATGCAGGCGGAGGTCACGCGCGTGGACCGAACGATCAGCACGCTCGAGTCGCCGACAGCGTTCGGCAGCTGATCAGCGGTAAGCTTGGGCTCGTAACGCACCTCTTTGGCAATGCCACGCAGCCGCTCGACGGCTTGTTCGGGGAAACTATCGGCTATCAGGATTCTCATCCGACCACCTCCGGCTTCTAGGGTGCTGTCAGTATAGAACGCGTGCGTCGCCTGTCAAGCTTTCGAGGTTCAGGATCGCCGGTATCGCTTCACTTGGTGGGAGAGAGCGGGCGACGGGATTGTGGTCGGGCAGGCCGGCGTGGTATAGTCTGAGCGGTAAAACGGCTGCTCACCGGCAGTGCAGCGCCGTGTGCCCCTCGCTTTGGCATGCGGTCCGCTCACGCAGAAGCTGCGTTGGAAAGGTAATAATCCGAAGCGAATGAATGCGCTTTCGCTGGTAGCGTACACTCTGGCACTGGTCTTCGCAGGGCTCGGTGTCTATGCGCTTATCCAGAATCTATACTCGGTTCAAAACAGGCTGTTCGCAGGTGTCTGTTTTCTGCTCGCGCTCGCGAACGGTGCGCATGCCTTTGTGTATTCCGCCGAAAGTGCCGCGGCAGCGATGCAGGTCTACCGGTCGGCACACGTCTTCGTGGTGTTGACGCCACCGTTGCTTGCGCTGTATCTGTTGAGATTCGCCGAACGCAATGACCTGACCCAACGGATTGGCGTTCACCTTGCGTTGTGGCTCCCGACCGTGGTTTTCCTGCTCCTGCATCTCGTGTTTGGAATTGGAACGCCGTACGTTGCGTTCGTGCCCTCACCCTACGGTTGGAGCGGGGTGCATAGTCACAGTCTCGTTTCGTATCTGCAGACGGCGTTTGCGGTGGCCGTCATGTTGATTCCGGCGTTCATCCTCAGCCGATCGGCGAAGTCCCGGAATCGGACGGCGACGCGGTATGCGCATCTGGTCTTGGCGACGTTACTGCTCGCGGCCTTGGCGGCTGCAATACTGGAACACGTAGCGCTGGCCGTTCCGCCCATGTTCCCAGTGGTGCTTTCGCCGGCGGCGGTTGCAATCTGGGTCGGGGTGATCAGATACAGGCTTCTACGTGTCTCGTTGCAGACGGCGGCCGATGTGGTGCTGGGAAACCTCAGCGTGGGAGTAGTGGTGCTCGATGAGCGCTTCGGTATCCGGGACCTCAACCCTGCCGGCGAGCGACTGCTCGGCGTAGGCGGTGCCGAAGCTCAGGCAGTTCCAATTCTCGAGTTTCTAGTGCCGCCCGACCGCGAGCGCTTTCTCGGCTATTTGAGAAGCCGGAAGGGTACCGAAGAGCCGGCGCTGGTGGAGTTTCGGCTGATGCGCGCGGATCTGTGTTTTCCAGTGCTGGCCTCGTCGGCGACCCTGCAGACCAACGGCGGTGACACGATCGGGTACGTGTGTTTGTTCTCAGACGTCAGTGAACGCCGGGCCATGGAGATGCGGCTTCAGAGTGCGTTGCGCCGTGCCGACCGTGCCAATCAAAACAAGAGCGAGTTCATTGCAAGCCTCAGTCACGAGATTCGCACGCCGCTGAATGCCATTCTGGGCTCTACCGACCTATTGTTGGAGGCGGAACGGCATGATGAGAGCATGATCGGCGAGCATCTGCGGACGGTACGCGCAGCTACAGACGCCGCGCTCGAGATTGTGAACGACATTCTCGATCTGGCGAAGCTGGAAGCCGGAAGAGTGAGTCTGCGAGACGAGCCGTTCGAGTTGTCGCAGGTGCTCGATAACATCGCTCAGGTGTTTCGACCTCAGGCTGTCGCCAAAGGGCTGGAGTTTGACCTCCGCGTTGCCGAGACGGTGCCGCGGATCGTACGCGGCGATCGCACCCGTGTGCGGCAGGTGCTCTACAATCTTACCTCTAACGCCGTCAAGTATACCGCTTACGGGTCGGTCTCGATCTCGGTTGAGCCCGCCGGCGGCGGAGACGAGGATACCGTGCGCTTTACGGTGCGTGATACCGGAATCGGGATACCGACAGGCAGTATCCCAAGCTTGTTCGACCCGTTCTATCAGGTGGAAAGAAGACGCAACACCGGACCGGGACGCGGGGGGACGCGCGGCCACCACGGCAGCGGCCTGGGGCTGGCGATCACGAAAACCCTGTTGACGCAGATGGGGGGGCGCATCAGCGTAGACAGCGAGGAACACAGAGGCAGCGAGTTCGTCGCGTATATTCCGCTCCCGGTTGCCGATCCCGGCGCGGCGGGGGAAGAACGAGCCGATCACCCGGCTGACCCTGAATCGGCGTCGGCCGATGCTGCCGAGCGCGCAGTACGCGCTGCCTCGGCGGTCGTGCCCGGTTCGCATGCGCACGGAGAAGAACGGCGATGCGAGCGCACAGTGCTCCTTGTGGAAGACGACCGTCTCAATCGTCGGGTCGTGACGCGTCAGCTTGAGATGCTAGGCTGCACGGTTGTCGGCGTGGCCGACGGCAGCGATGTAGTGGAGCGCAGCGAGAGGATCGCTGAGTTTGACCTGATTCTGATGGATCTGCAGATGCCGCGCATGGGAGGCGTGGAGACCATCAGGCGGCTGCGTGAGCTCCGATTCGAGCTCCCGCCGATCGTGGTGCTGAGTGCCGGGGGGATAGACGAAGACGCGCGCGACGCTCTGGAGGCCGGTGCGGTCGAGTACGTGGCTAAGCCGGTCACCGCAGCGACGCTCGAGCAGATACTCGCCCGCTGGACGAGACTTCAAGAAATCCGAAGCTAGTTCATCGAGGGCATGTAGCCGGTATCGGCAACGATGCGGTAGAAAGCTCCCTTCTCCCCGAGGGCATCCTTCCAGCCCGACTCAGGATTGGGGTGAAAGACGATTCCTGCGCTGGCGGGGTGCACGAACCAGGCATCCTGCTGCAACTCGTTCTCCAGCTGTCCCGGCCCCCAGCCGGAGTATCCGGCGTAAATGCGCAGCGGCGGTCGCTCGGCGGCCGGAAGACCGGCCCAGTCTGTCGTGAGGTAGCTCACCAGCGGCTCGGTCGCCGGTTCAAACACCACCCCTTCGGCCGGGTAGGTGGCGTGTTCGGAGACGTCGTAACCCGGGAACTCACCATGCAGGACGAACAGGTATTCCTGCTGCAACGGGCCGCCAATCTGCACCAGAATGTCCTGCGCAGCCGTATCCTCCAGCTCTGCGAGCAGATTGCCGAGCCGAACATCAGACTGCCGGTTCACTACCAGGCCGAAAGCGCCATCCTCGTTGTGCTCGACGATCAGAACCACGGTACGGTAAAAGTTGGGGTCGTTGAGATCGGTACTCGAAATCAGGAAGTAGCCGGTCAGGTTCTCGGGGAACGGCTGCCCCATCGAGTGTCCCGCGCTGCGGTCATCCGCGCTCATACGCTAACAGTATACGCTGATGGGCGTCTCGTGTTCAAGGTGCGGGACCTGACGCGCACGCTGTTGGTGCTTTTTGCCGCTCAAACGAAGCGCCGCACCGCCCACCGGTGGCTTTCGCAACATACGGTAAGCTCGCGCGCGCTGCGCACCGCCCACGCGCTTGCCCGAGGGGAGGAGTGCGGCGCCCGAGCGGCCCACCCTGCCAACAGCGTGCGTGTCAGTTCGGTCAGGCGTGCGCGTCGAGCAACTCGGCGATCTCGGGAGCCGCATAGGTGATGATGAGGTCCGCACCCGCGCGCCTGATCGCGGTCAACACTTCCCACTGCGCAGCGGCGGCATCCAGGTAGCCGGCATCGCCGGCGGCACGCAGCATGCTGAACTCGCCGCTGACATTGTAGGCCGCCAGCGGCAGCTCGGGAAACTCGGTCTTGATTCGATAGATCACGTCCAGATAAGCCAGCGCGGGCTTCACCATCAGGAGATCGGCGCCCTCGCGGCGGTCGAGCTCCGCCTCGCGAACTGCCTCACGCGCATTGGCGGGGTCCATCTGATGCGTCCGGCGGTCACCGAACTGCGGCGCCCCGTCGGCAGCCTCCCGAAAGGGGCCGTAAAACGCTGAGGCGTACTTAATCGCATACGACATGATGCTGCACTCGGTGAATCCTTGTTCATCGAGCGCGGTCCGAATGGCTCCAACCATCCGGTCGATCATCCCTGAGGGAGCCACGATCTCGGCACCCGCGCCAGCGTGAGATAGCGCGATCTGCTGAAGAATCGTGAGCGTCTCGTCATTAAGCAGATAATCGTTCGGGAGCGTCGCGTACGGGTGCGGTTCACGCTCCTTGTTGAGCAGTCCGCAGTGTCCATGGTCGGTGTATTCACACAGGCAGACGTCGGTGATTACCACGAGCTCGGGCACGCGGTCCTTGATGGCACGCACCGCCTGCTGCACAACGCCGTCGGCTGCAAAACTCTCGCCTCCGAGAGCATCCTTTTGTTGCGGAATACCGAACAGCAGTACCGCCGGGATACCGAGCTTGTGAGCGCGGGCGGCCGCTTCGGCGGCCATCGCAGGGGAGAGCCGGGATACCCCCGGCATTGAGTCGATCGGACGAGCCTCGCTGATTCCCGCCTCCACGAATAAGGGGTAAATGAGATGGTCGACTGCCAACTGCGTCTCGCGCACCATGCGGCGAATACCCGGGGTGCGGCGCAAACGTCGCGGCCGGTGGGAACTGAGCGCGGCGCTTTCGGAGCGGTCGTGTGCTCGCTGTTCCGTTTGTCCGGCGGCCTGGCTGCGCGGATGTGATTCGGAATCCCGGCTGTTGGGCATAATGGCGATCCTCCTCGATCCTCGCAAGCTCATACAGCATAGTCAGCGCATTGTTGCAGTATCCTTGTAGCATGGATACGCGCGCTTCCGAAAGGGTCATGACGAAGCCCGAAAACTGTGCCATAGTAGCAGTGACGATGAAGTTTATAATCGGTACGGCGCTCGTGTTGTTGGGTGCCGGGTGCATTGCGGTCACTCCGGAGCTCAACGACGGGGCGCCCGGGCACGGTACGGACTCCAACGGGGCAGCGGCCGAGGTTGAATCCTGGACGCCGGGCGGGGGTGTCGGCAGCCGGAAACCGGAGAGCAACGGCGAAAGCGCCCGCGAGGCCGAAAACGCCGGCGATGAGGTTCCCGGGGGGCGAGAGGTGAAGTTCGAGACAATCGAACGAGGGAGCAACTCAGGCTATACCGAAGCGAAATGCGCGGCCGTCTCCGACAAAGAGGCGTTCAAGGCGTTATGGCGCCGACTGTACAGTCCGCGGAGCAGTATCCCCGATCCACCTGAGCTGCGGTTTGACCGGGGGCTCGTGCTGGGCGTTTTCATGGGACAACAACCTACCGGCGGGTACGCGGTCACGATCAGCTCGGTACGCCGGACCACGGACGAGCTGATTGTGGAGATAGATCGCCGCGTGCCGGGACCGGACGAAATAGTCACGCAGGCCCTGACCTCTCCCTACCATCTCGTTTGGGTGGAGCTCGAAGACACCGGGATGCCGGTGCGCTTCCTCAACTGCCCGGCTGAGCAGTGATAATTGCCGCGACCATGGCAGTGCAGAGGCACGATGTATTCGAGTACCGATCACACCGATCACACCGATCACGAGCCATACCGTGAGCAGGTGACGCGCTACTATGCCGCTCTTGCGCGCTCGCGAAACCCAGCATGCGACCCGATTGCGGCCCAGTTTGTTCCGCAGGCTTATGAGCGCCGTCGCATGCCCGAGGAAACTGAGGATCCGCTGCACGATCAGGCCCATGAGCCGACCGAGCGGCTGGTGCACCGCTATCACGATCGGGTCCTTCTGCTGGTGACCGATCGTTGTGCAACCTACTGCCGCCACTGCTTTCGGCGCCACTTCACCGCGCGCGGTACCGGAGCGCTGACTCCAGCTCAACTGCAGGCGGCTCTCACGTATCTTTCTCAGCACCCGGAGGTGACGGAGGTTCTGCTCTCGGGGGGTGACCCGCTGACGCTCGATGACTCCGCTATCGAAGCGCTGATCGCGAAGCTCTACGCTGTGAACGCCGATTATGTCGTGCGGGTCTGTACGCGGATACCGGTGGTGATGCCGAACCGAATTACGGAGCGGCTTGCGCAGATCCTCGGCGCCTGTAACGGCCTGTGGTTGGTAACGCAGGTGAATCACCCGCGCGAGCTGACCGCGGAGTTTCGCGCGACGACGGCTCTCCTGCAGCGCTACGGCGTGCCGGTCTTGAACCAAAGCGTGCTGCTGCGAGGGGTCAACGACGAGCTCGAGACCCTGATCGAGCTGTTTCGAGGTCTGGCCCGTGCTCGAGTGAAGCCGTACTACCTTTTTCAGACCGACCTCGCAGCCGGCACTTCGCATTTCCGCGTCCCGATCGAACGCGGTCTGGCGTTGATGCGCGAGCTGCGACGGTGCATGTCCGGGCTCTCACTGCCGGTTTACGCGCTCGACCTGCCCGGCGCAGCTTCAAAGCTCAATCTCGAAACGGCGGTGCAGGTAGTCGAGCCCGACCACTACGTGCTGCGAGACCCGGAGGGCCGGCTGTACCGCTATCCACGCGAGTGTTAGCCGCGCCTGCCTTCGTATGCCGGTGGGTTTTCCAGGATGTGGCGCAACCAGTCCGGCACGCGCACGGGACGCCCGGTCTCGGAACTGACCGTTACCATCACGGTTTCAGCGCGTGCGTAGCGCACCTCCGCGCCGTCGTGCAGCGTGTAGCCGAACCGGAAGCTGCTGCTGCGAATCTCCTCGACACTCAGGTCGATATAGACCCGATCGACGAGCGGGATTGGGCGCTGGTAGTCACACTCGGCGCGCTTCACGAGAAACAACGGCTCTCCCGGTCCCGGCATCACCGAGAAGTGCTCACCGAGAAATCGAATACGAGCCGTCTCGAGATAGTTGAACACCACTGCGTTGTTGACATGTCCATATGCGTCGAGGTCGCGAAACCGAACCTCAACCGCGATTCGGAAAACCTGATCGGAAATCGGCACTGCTCGGGCTCCGTATGATGGTAGTGTCGACCCTGACCCCGACGGCACGGCCGGCATGGTTTTGTACCGGGCCGTGCCCTCCGAGCGCTGCATCAGTCGTCCCAGAGTTCGGACAAGCGGGCGTCACGGCCGCATTGGGTGCGATAGAAGTTGTACCGCACCGGATTGTTGCGGGCATACCCCTGATGCTGTTTCTCAGCCGGATAGAACGCCTTGTACTCGCGTATCTCGGTGACGATGGCGGCCTCGAAGCGGTCATCCAGGGCGGCCTTGGATTCTTGGGCGGCGCTGCGCTGGTCATCGTCGTGGTAGAAGACGGCGCTTCGGTACATCTCGCCCCGGTCGCAGAACTGACCGCCGTCGTCGAGTGGATCGATATTGACCCAGAAGATCTCGAGGATCTCATCATAGCTGATGAGCTCAGGATCGTAAATCACCTGCACTACTTCGAGGTGTCCGGTTCCGCCCTCTACTACCTGGCGATACCGGGGATGCTCGAGATGACCGCCGCTGAAGCCGACCGTAACCTCGATGACGCCGTCGATATCGGTGTACGGAGGTTCCATACACCAGAAGCATCCCCCGGCAAGTGTCGCAGCCTGATAGCCTTTCGCGTCTGCCTCCTCCGCAGTGAGGTACTGGATATCTAGCGGCACCTGACCGGAGTGCACGGTAAAGCCACGCTCGCCGTCCTGTTGGTTCGTGTCGCCGCTATCCTCGCCGCTGCCCCGCGCAAGCAGAGACACCGCCGGGGCGAGCGCGATTGTCAGGATCAGCGCACATAGCGCCAGTGGTCGGACGCTGTTCGAGTGTCGCATCTTGATCTTCCTCCTTGCGACAAGATACTTGTTTCGCCGGCGGCCGTGTAGTTTCACTGGATAAACATGATCGAAAAATTTAGGATAACGGGCGATGGAGTTCTACGATCTGCTGGCCGAGTACTACGACCTCCTGTTTCCACCCGATACCGCCGTATGCGCCTTTCTGCGTGATCGTTTTCAGGATGGTCGCCATCTGGTGGACGTCGGCGGCGGCACCGGAAACTACGCGGTCGCGCTCAGCCGGGAAGGGTTTCGCGTCACCTTACTGGAGCCGAGTGCTGCGATGACAGAGCGCGCGCAGTGTAAGGTCGCTGCGCTGCCTGATCAGGAGCGAGCGCGCCTGGGCGTGATGACGGCCGGTTTCGAGCAGATCAACGCGCTGCGCCCCGCGCAGGTCCACGGGGTGTACTGTATCGGCAACACCCTGGCCCACCTCACTGAAGCAACTGCGATCCGCGAGGCCATCGCCGACACCGCCTCGCTCCTCCCGCCGGGCGGCGTTGTTCTGATTCAGGTTCTCAACTTCGACCGCATACCGCATGCGGAGCCTTTTGAGCTCCCTACGCTCACCGGCGCGGGCGGTCAGGTTTCGGCGACGATGCGCCGGCGTTATCTGCCTGCGTCAGACCCCGCGCTTGTGCGCTTCGCGGTGGAGCTCGAGATACGCTCAGCTGCCGGCGGGGTTGGGGCAGGGGATACACACTTGCTCGAGCGCGAGGCTCACGAAACAGTCTTGCGGCGCATCCCGAGCGCGTTTCTGAGCGCCACGCTCGAGGAGGAGGGGTTTACCCTCAGCGGGTTCTACGGTGGATTTGACGGGACGCCGTTCGATCCTGAGTGGTCCTTCGTTTTGATCGTCGAAGCGGTGCGTGCCGGGCGCGGATAGGTCTCCGGCCCGGGCAGCGGTAGTGCACGCGGCGCGGCAGGTCCGGCGCGGCCGGCCTTAGAAACTGTACTCCAGCGTCAGCCGCCATGCGGGGCGATACTCGAACTCCCCGCCGGCCACCGGTCGCTCAGCAGTTCCGCGGTGACTTACCCGCCAGAGAAACGGTGCCGGAGCGCGAAAGCCGAAGCCAAGCTCCCATTCCAGACGGTGATCAAGGGCGTCGGCGAGCTCCCGGGCGCCCGAGATCGAGTGGTTCTGTACGGTATAGCTTCCCAGCCCGGCGTCGACCACGACAAGCTCGCCGAGCCTGAGCAGATACTGGGCACGCAGATTCAGGACCTGCGCGGGCACGTACTCATGGGTGATGCCGCGCGGGATGATGTAGCGCAGCGTCAACAGCGAATCGACGCGCTCATCCCCATGCCAGCGAGTTGGGATCCAGCCCAGGTTACGGTCCCCGCGCACGAACAGGAGCTCGAACTGCCGCAGCGCCGTATCGTCGTCGTCAAATGTGCGCAGCCAATCCCATCCGATCCCGGCGCCGAAGAACCCGCCCGCATCCGGGGCTCTGCTTTCAGAGCCGATGCCGAAGACCAAGTCCTGACTGAGCCGCCGATGTCGCAGTCCGGTCGACACTCGGCTTCCGGTATAGCCGGCTACGCTCCGAAGATAGTAGCGCGACCACGGCCATTCGATCCGCAGCTGCAGCTCGTTGTCGCGCGCAGCCTGCCAGCCCTCGCCGCTCACCTCCGCCGGAAGCCCGACGCGGAGCGCTACGCGATCGCTACTGGGTCGGGTGAGATGGTGCACCAGGGTATCGCTTGGTATCGGCTGCGGTTCACGTCCCGGCCCGGGC
>PUNW01000158.1 GCA_003552665.1 Spirochaetaceae bacterium
ATCGTCTCGGAGACCATCAATTTCGCCGCCCACCTGGAAGCACAGGCCACTCCGGAAGGTCACGTGGCGGTCTCAGATACGGTTTTCGCCCAGCTGCCCCCGAAGTTGGCCGCGGCGTTTGCCGTCGCCAAGCAGTTTGAAGGGCGCCCGGTACGCCTTGTCCCGTCGCGACTCGACGTCATGGTGAACGGAACAGGGCGGTAGGCAGTTGGAAACCGGCCCCGAATCGGCCTCGATTCGAGCTTAAATCGGAGGAGCGTGTTCGCGATCGCGGGACCAGCGGTAGGCTGGAAGGGGCGCAGCCGATGAAGCCGACCGAAGCACAGCAGGTCATAGCGAGCATTCGCAACGCGGTGAGCAAGGCGTTCGTCGGGTCCGCACGCGTGGTCGATCACGTTGTGCTTGGACTGGTCAGCGGCCTCAATGTATTGATCGAGGATATTCCCGGTGTCGGCAAGACCACCCTCGCCCGGGCGGTAGCGCGGGCGAGCGGGCTGGAGTTCGGCCGCATTCAGTGCACGCCTGATCTCCTACCCGGCGATATAACCGGGATGACGGTCTGGAGCCAGGAGGCGCAACAGTTTCTGTTTCGCCCGGGCGCAGTGATGCATCAGTTCGTGCTTGCCGACGAGCTGAACCGCGCCGCAACCCGCACACAGGCAGCACTCCTGGAAGCCATGCAGGAGCGCCGGGTCACCGTCGACGGCAAATGGTATCAGCTCCCCGAGCCGTTCTTTCTGATTGCCACTGAAAACCCTCTTCGGTTCGCCGGGACATTTCACCTACCCGAAGCGCAGCTGGACCGCTTCGGACTCGCACTCTCGATCGGGTACCCGAGCGAGACCGACGAACAGCTGATCCTTGAGATCGCCGACAGCGGCGCCGCTCGCGAGTACGAGGCGGTGCCTCAGGTCTGCACCGCTCAGGATGTCGCCCGCCTTCGCGAGGCATCCGCCCGGGTCGCGGTTCACGATCGCATCAAGGCATATGTCGTCGCACTGGCTCGCGCAACCCGGGCCCATCAGCTGATTCGCCTCGGCGCAAGCCCGCGGGGATCCTACCACCTTCTTGCCGCCTCACGCGCCGCCGCGCTCGCCGCAGGTCGGGAGTTCGTGGTACCCGAAGACGTCCGCGAGCTGTGCACGGAAGTACTTGCGCACCGCATTGTCCTCGCCGCCGACGCGCGCATCGAACAACGCGGGAACGCCGAGGTGCTCGAAGACGCAGTCTCCCGCGTTCCCCTGCCAACTGGAACGGAGGCGGCTCACCGAAGCTGAGGGTTGTGCGCAATGGGGCGTGAGTTCCTTCCCCTGCGAATCAATGCGGCGGCGCTCCTGCTGTGGGCGAGCCTGGCGATACTGATCGGTCTCGCGGGCCGTTACCTCGGCGGGCCGCTCGAAGTACTGCGCTGGATTGTGCTGCTCATCCCGCTTGTCTCGGCCGGGGCGTTGGTCGTCTCGGCAGCCGGTCTGCGCTACCGGCAGGAGTTCGACAACGACCACCCCGTGAAAGGCACCGTGGTAGGGTATCGGCTGGTGTGTACCAACGAGTACCCGTTGCCGAGCTGTCCGCTGCGACTTCGGCTTCGCCTCGGCCGCCTACACACCGCAACGCACTCAATGTTGATAACGCTCGGTCGCGGTGAGACCGCGGTCATCGAGCGAACGGTTGCGTGTCCCTTCCGCGGAGTATACACCGTCGGGCTCGCGCAGATGGCGATCACCGATCCGATCGGCTTCTGTGAGTATCGCCTGCCGGTATGGCACCAGACGTTCTACGTCACGCCCCGTGTACTCGAGCCGTCGAGCTCACTAGTGACGATTGCGCGCAGCGTCCCGGGCGCCGCTGAGCTCGATCCGCACCGCGGCGGCGACCCTTCGCTGTTTCGCCAACTCGGCGAGTATCGCGGCCGGCAAGATGCACGCCACATTGCGTGGCGCTACTACCCCTCACGCGGACTGCCGTTGATTCGCGAGTATGACTCGGCGCGCGACCCGGGAGTCCGTATAGTACTCGATACGCGTCCAACCGGACCGCCGGAGCTCCCGGACTACGGCTGTGAGGATTGCAGCATTGAAGCCGCGGTGGCACTCGCGCGTGCCTGTACTGCGGGCGGCGTGCCGGTATCGCTCGAAGGATACGGAGTGCGGCACACCACCGTAGCTGCCTACGATGAAGCCTCCCTGGAAGCGTTCGTGCGGATCTCGGTCGGGATTTTCTTTGCCGCTTCTGGCTCGCCGTGGTCGTACGTTCAATCCCCCGAAACCGCCGGAGATGGATCCTCGGCCGGTAACGACGCGGCGCTCCTGATCGTCACCCATCTGCCGGATGACGAGATCATCGAATGGTTGGAGTCCGAGCCGGACGCCGGCCGGCTCGGCGTCGTGTTCAATACCTCGGCGATGGATTGGTTCAAAGCAGAGGAGCTGCGGCGCTTTGCAGGTGAGGTTGCCGCTCTCAACAGATTCTGTCGTGCGGTCGACCGTGCCGACGACCTGCTGGAGGCCGAATGCTGACCGGCCTAACCCGCGAGAGCATGATGAAGCTCCTGCGGCGGATGCGGTTTGCGGTCGTGACCGGGGGTGTCGCCGGTGGGCTTCCGTTGTTCGCGGCCCGCCGGCTGTCGGCCTCAGGCCCGGTAGCGACAACGGTGTTGCTGTTCGCCGTTCTGGGCGTGCTACTCGCTTCGGCCGCCGGCAGCCGGCACGCGGGTCGGCGCGCGTTATCTGCGGTTGCGTTCACGGCCGCCGCGTTGCTCGTGGCGCTGCATGTGGTGGTGGTGCCGCTCGGCGCCTACATTGCGTGGTTCGAGCTCACAGCCGCCGGGCGTGCGCAGGGAGTGGTTTCCTACGTCTTCGTGCTCCTCACCGGGCTCGGCGCCGCTGTAGCCGTCGCCTTGGCGGCGAAGCCGCGCGATCCCCGCCTCGGGCCGGCCGCGGACCGTGCGCTCGGGGCGGCCGTCGGCGGGGCAACGTTTGCGGCATGGGCGCTGTTTCTCAGCGGCGTAATTCATTCGAGCCCGCTGCGGCTCGCGGCCGCGACGCTGATCGCTGCCGCCGTTGTTACCGCCGAAGCCGCGTGTAGAGCGCGCGATGCCGGCGCCGCTCGCCGCTCCCAACGGAGCGCCTCCGGTCGGGTGCTTGCAGTTATCGCCGTCGCTGCGATTCTCGCGGTTCCGCTCGCCGGAGACCGTACGCCGCAGGCCAGCCGCCTTGTCGACCAGCACATCTCGCCCCGTCTGCGCTACGCGGTGCTCAGCGTATGGCCGCAGATGCCGTTGGTCGCCGAGGTTCCGGGATACGGCGAAGCATTGGACTCTCGGCAGTTGAGCGGGCGCCCGCTCCTCTCGGCGGCCCCGGTGTACAGGGTTCACGTTCGCACCGGAACAGTCGCCTATATTCGCATGGCGGTCTACGACCGCTACGACGGGCGCACCTGGAGAAGGGCCGAACCGCCGGAGCGGTATGAGGCGAACGGCACGATCAAGTCGGCGGCAGCGGCCACGCCTGCAGCGCCGCCGGATGTGGAGCTCGAAGTGCTGGTGGATTTCCTGACCTGGATACCGCATACGCTCGACACTGCGCACCTGCAGATAGACCGCCACCCTACGCGCGGCGTTGTGCACCGGGAACGCGAAGAGGAGGCGGTCGGCACGGGAGCCTTCCGCGGAGGGCTTTCCAGCGGG
>PUNW01000402.1 GCA_003552665.1 Spirochaetaceae bacterium
GCGCACGAATGCGTACCGCCGGAACGGCGATGGCGGAGCTGTACCGAAATCTGGGCGTGAGCCCGGCTGATCTCGATATCGGCGAGGTCTACATGGCTCTCGAGCGCGGCACGATCGACTCATTCAGCACCGGGCCCTCGCGCGTGTATCTGGACGGGATGTACGAGGTTGCGCCGTATCTCACGCAGGACGGAACGCTCCCGCGCTTGGTGTTCTGGGTTACGATGAACCTCGATACCTGGAACGAGCTTACTCCCGAGCACCAGGAGATCATCCAGGAGACCGCGACCGAGCTCGAGAGCTTCACGCGCGAAGAGGCGACGAGCGACATCGATGAGTTCCACGCCAATCTCGAGGAGGTGGCCGAGGTCTATTACTTCACCGACGAGCAGATCGCCGAGGTGCGAGCGGTAGCCGAGCCGGCGCTGAAGGACCTGTTCACCGACCGGATCGGAGAGGAGATGGCGACGCGGCTCTTTGAGCTGATGGATCAGGCTCGGTAAGCTATTGATACCGACGGGGTCTGCCGGACTGCCCGCACACACCACGACGGCGAAACGGGGTGGGGCGAGCGCGGCAGGGTTCGTCGGTATCGCCATTCATGGAATGCGCCTTAGTCTGCGGAGAGGGACGAGTTGTCGAAGGGAGCAAGCGACGTGAGAGTGAAAGGAGAAACCGGGACCGGGAGCCTGGCGGAGCTACTGGACCGTGCCACCCACGGGCTCGGACGCAGCGTGGATCGTCTGATCACGGCGATCGGCGAGCTCGCCGGCTTCGCGCTGTTCGGCGTTGCCGTGATCATGCTGTATGAGACGATCATGCGCCGAGTGTTCTCGGCCCCCACGGTCTGGGCTTACACCGTCTCACTGTTCATTCTGATGTGGTTCGCGTTGCTTGCGGTGCCGCTTGCCTCGCGCACTAATCGGCACATCTGTGCCGATTTCCTCGTGTCGTTCTTCTCGCAACGGGCGCAGCTGTGGTTTCGCGTGATCGGTTACGTGCTCGCTTTGGTGTTCGTCTCGGTATTGGGATTCTACGGAACGCGCTCGATGCTCGAAGCCCATCGTATCGGCCGGACCAGCATCGAGCTGCTTCGCTATCCGATTTGGATCCTCCTGGTCGCGTTCCCGCTGACCTGGGGACTGCACCTGCTGCAGCTGCCCCGAAACATCGGTTCGGACCTGAAGGTGCTCTGGAAGACCCGCAACACGGCCGTTCAGGAACGCGGAAAAAGCGCGGTAGTCTTCGGCGCATTCACGGTTTTGCTGGCGGTTTCGTTGTATCTGCTCGCGGTACGACCGATGATCGGAATTGTGCTGTTGGTGCTGGTGCTGATCTTCGCCGGTATTCCGGTCGCGTTTTCGCTGGGCTTCAGCGGGATCGCGGCTTTCTTTCTGGTGTACGGCGGCATGCGCAGTTTGCGCGTTGTGCCGGTCGTGGCCGAGGAAGTTCTGCACAACTATGTGCTGCTGGCCATCCCGTTGTTCATCATGGGTGGGATGATACTCTACAAATGCGGGGTGGGAGAGGCGATCTACGATTTCGCGGCCAAGTGGCTCGGCTGGCTTCCCGGCGGCCTTGCGGTCGGTACGATCGGCGCCGGCGCAATAATGTCGGCCATGGTGGGGGTAACCTCCGCGGTGGCTGCGGCGGTCGGCATGGTGGCTATCCCTTCGCTGCGTGAACGCGGCTATCCGAAAGGGCTCGCCTACGGAAGTGTCGGCGGGGGGGCGATCGGAATCCTATTTCCGCCGAGCGCCGCCTTGATCCTGTACGGCTTTCTTACCAACACCTCGGTGGGTCACCTGTTCGCCGCGGCCTTGATTCCGGCGCTGCTGGTAGTGCTCATGTTCGGGGTGTTCGTGGTGATCTACAGCGTGATCTATCTGCCGAAGCTCAATGAGCCGGTTTCGTGGGAAGCGCGTATGCGAAGCCTGATCAAGGTGCTTCCCGGCCTGGCAGCGCCGATTCTCGTATTGGGCGGCATCTATGGAGGCTGGTACACCCCGACTGAAGCGGCCGGCGTGCTGGTGATCTTCAGCCTGATCATCGGTTTCTTCTACAACGGCATGAACTGGCGTACTTTTCGGGGGATTATCCACGAGAGCGCGATCACCTCGTCGGTTATCCTGATGATCATCCTCGGCGGGAAGGTGCTCGGGCAGTTCATCAGCCATCAGCGTATTCCGCGCATAGCTACCGAGTGGCTCTTGGGGGCCGATATCTCGATCACGCTGGTGATTGCCGGGCTGTTCGTGCTCTATATCGTGCTCGGGCTGTTCCTCGACGGGGTGACGATAACGCTCCTGACCGTACCGGTGATTTACCCGATGCTGCCGGAGCTCGGGCTCAACGTCATTGTGTTCGGTGTGCTGCTGATGGTTCTGATCGAGATGGCTCACATAACACCGCCGGTTGGTTTGAATCTGTTTATGGTGAAGTCGGTCTCCGAGGATACGCTCTGGACAATAGCCAGGGGCCACATCCCGTTTACGCTGATCCTGCTTCTGGCTGGAATCCTGTTGTATCTCTTTCCGCAGCTTGCGCTGTGGTTCCCGGCGGCGCTCGCCGGTTAGGCCTTGGGTCGCCGCGGTCGCGCGGCGAGGATCGCGCCGAAACGCTCGGCGTCCACCGCAGCGCGCCCGTCGGCATGGTTGTTGAACGCCACCAGGACCTCGCGGCTTTGTTCGGCCATGGTTTCTATGAGCGGTACAAGCTCGGTGAGCTCGCTTTCGGCATAGCTGTACTGATAGCGTGACCGCGAGTCTCCGTCCCACCAGTTCGCGTAGTTCCTGCCGTGCAGCCGCAGGTAGGCGGTTTCGGCGGTAACCACGGCGGTGCGGGGCGGTAATCCGCGCAGGCCGGGCAGATCGGGAACCACCCAGCCGACGCCGCGGCGGCGCAGCTCACGGTAGACCGAGTCGCGATTCCATTCCTCGTTCCGAAACTCAACGAACAACGGCAGCTCGCCGAGGGCTTCGCACAGCTCGGCGAGCGTGCGCCGATTGGCGATCTCGTATTGAAAGCTGTAGGGAAACTGCAGCAGCACCGCCGCCAGCCGCCCCGCCTGCCGCAGGGGCGCGACCCCGGCGTGGTACCGGTGGATGGGTTCCCGTTCCGGTTTCCCCCCGGTGTGGGTGAGCGAGCGGTGCGCCTTAATCGCGAAACGAAACTCCGCCGGCGTGCGATCGACCATCGACTGCAGCGTCTCCGGCTGCGGCATGCGGTAATAGGAGAAATTGAGCTCCACGAACGAGAACCGCTGGGCATAGAGCTCGAGAAAGCGGTCCGGCGGCGTGCCGGGCGGGTAGACCGGCCCGACCCAGTCCCGGTAGGAGTATCCCGAGGTTCCAATTGTGATGCGAGTCTCGCCGTGCCGGCGCTGCAGCGCGATCCTCATGGGTTTATGCTACCATGCCCACAGCCGCCGGGCATACGCCCGGGAGCGCACGCCCGGGAGCGCACGCCGGGAAGCGCACGCCGGGGTATTGAAAAGCAGGGCCGGTTCAGCGTATATTAGCCCTTTCTTACACGAGGCCCCACGTTCATTCAGAAATCTGACCATCGATTAGAACGCGGAAACCAAACTACGAAGAGGGAAGTGTATGGCTGTCGATCTCGAAAAAATGCGAAACATCGGGATAAGCGCACATATTGACTCGGGGAAAACCACCC
>PUNW01000334.1 GCA_003552665.1 Spirochaetaceae bacterium
CCGAGGCGATGCGCGTGTATATGCTGCCGCGGCTCTACGTTGCGATGAAGGTGGATTACTTCGGCGCGTTCGAGGAGCCGCAGTACCTGAGCTTTGCGGAGGTGTATCGGGCGATTACCGATGAGTACGAGCTCGGTATCGTCCCCCGCTTGTGATCCAGCTTGTGAACCAGCTTGTGCAGCGATCGGAAGTAGCGTTACACTGAGTGTGAGCACAGTAGCGACTAACCGAACAAGGATACACGATGAGTTCGAACCAGATCAGCTTTGAGGATTTCTGGAAGGTGGATATGCGCGTCGGCCGTGTGATCGAGGCGGCCGAGTTTCCTGAGGCACGACTTCCTGCATATCGCCTGCAGATCGACTTCGGCCCCGAGCTCGGCATCAAGGAGTCGAGCGCGCAGATTACGAAGCTGTACCGCCCTGAAGGACTGGTTGGGCGGCAGGTCGTGGCTGTTGTGAACTTCCCACCGAAACAGATCGGGCCGATGCTCTCGGAGGTGCTGGTACTGGGCGTTGAGCTCGATGACGGCCGTGTCCCGCTGCTGACTGTCGACCGTGAAGTCCCGGTGGGGAGCCGCATCTCGTAAGCGGCGACCGCGCGCCGTGGAAGCTCCCAGGTGAGCCTGGCAGCTCAGAGATCCTCGAGGGTCAGAATCGGAATAACGGCGTAGGCCGGCTCTTCGTACGGGTGCGCTTCAATCAGCGCTTCCACCGCCGGTTTGACCAAATCCTCCGTTACTACAAGCTCCACGCGCCACTCTTCTTCTTTCTCAAGCGTTCCCTGGGAGCCGATGTACGGATCGGCGCCTTCCAGGGGGCGAAACTGGCCGAGACCCTTGGTCTGCCAGGCGCAGGAGTCGTACTGGTCGTATTTGCCCGCTCCCGTTGCAAAGATCGCAGTCTTAACCTCTTCCAAATGGCTCTCGGGAATGTAGAAAATCAATTGATACATATGCGTACTGTAACGGGGATTGCTGAATCGCTGCAACACTGCTTATATTTATCGTGCTTAACCTATCCATATGCGGTGAACTAAATGCAGCACTACATCCTCGGACTCGATATCGGCTCTGTTACAGTGGCGGCGGTAGCCGTCGGAAATGACAATACGATCGCACGACACGCATACCGGGCCCACCACGGCAGCATCGGCGCAACGGTTGAGGAAATCCTCCGGGAGCTGGCATTGCCGGAACCGGTGGTGGTGGTGGGCACTGGGAGCGGCACACATCTGCTCGAGGCGCATACGACGTTTCACTGGCAGACTGCCTCGGTTGCCGCTGCCCGGGCGCTGTATGCGCCCGAGCGATTCCCGGCCGCGATCCTGATGGTGGGGGGCGAGGAGTTCGGGCTGATCGAGCTCGGCGCGGAGCGCGAGTACCGAGGGGCGCGTACCAACTCCAGTTGCGCGGCGGGTACGGGAAGCTTCCTGGACCAGCAGGCTGAGCGGCTGATGCTCGAGGGCGGGCCAATGCTCGCCGAGGCTGCGGCAAGGAACGCGCGGCAGAACGGCGCGGTTCCCGACATTGCGAGCCGGTGCTCGGTGTTCGCAAAGACCGACCTGATCCATGCGCAGCAGGAAGGCTACAGTGTCGAGGAAATCTGTGACGGGCTGTGCTGCGGGCTTGCGCGAAACCTCGTAGCGACCCTGTTCAGCGATCAGGCGGTCCCGCAACCGTTGCTCTTTGCGGGCGGGGTGGCGTGCAATCAGGCCGTCGTGCGGCATCTTGAGCAGTTGCTCGGAGTGAGACTTGAGCGCCCCGAGCGTCCGGAGCTCTTCGCGGCCTATGGCGCGACTCAGGCCTATCGCGAAGCCACCGCTTCGGGGCTCCTGCCGGCAGCGGAGATCCTCAAGCCGGCAGACCCGTCGACACTGCTGCGTGCCGAGTTGGGCGGGCGAGACGACCCCACGCATCCGGCGCCGAAGCTGCGGTTGAGTCGCTATCCTGATTTCGAGGGGCACGGACGGCGCGAGTACCCGGCCGCCGGCGAGCGCCTCGTGGAGGTAGACCTCTACAAGCCGTGGCATCAGAACGGCGGCAGCCGTACAGACGGCGAGGGTTCCCAGGAGCCGGTGTTCCTGGGAATCGATATCGGGTCCACCAGCACCAAAGCCGTCGTGCTCGATCGCGAACGGCAGGTGCTCCTCGGGCTGTACACCCGCACCGCGGGTAGGCCGATTCCAGCGGTACAGGCATTGTTCGAAGCCCTCGATGCGCTGTGCGCCGAAGAGCAGCGTTCTCTCCGCGTGGATGGCGCGGCAACCACCGGCAGTGGGCGCAAGTTCGTCGGTTCGGTGATTGGCGCCGATACGATCATGGACGAGATAACCGCGCACGCGCGCGCGGCCTACGAGCTCGATCCGGAGCTGGATACGATCATCGAGATCGGAGGGCAGGATGCCAAGTTCACTACGATGCGTTCGGGCCGGGTGACCTTCTCGCAGATGAACACAATCTGCGCTGCCGGGACCGGGAGCTTTCTTGAGGAGCAGGCGGCGCGGCTGAACGTGCCGCTGTCGCAGTTTGCCGAGCGCGCCGAACAGAGCGCGGCGCCGCTGGTGAGCGACCGGTGTACGGTCTTCATGGAGCGCGACATCTCGACCTGCCTCGCATGCGGGAATACTTCTGAGGAGTTGCTGGCGGCGGCCGCATACGCGGTTACCGAGAACTACCTGCAGAAGGTAGCGGTGCAGGCGGCGATCGGCGAGCGGATCTGTTTCCAGGGGGCAACCGCCAAGAACCGCGCGCTCGTGGCGGCATTTGAGCACAAGCTGGGCCGCTCGATCTCGGTGTCGCGGTATGCGCACCTGACCGGTGCTCTCGGCGCCGCGCTGACGGTGATGGATCAACTCGGCGCCGAAAGCGTGACCGCGGTTGGTGCGCGTACCGGGGCTGATACCGTCACCGGGTCAGGCGGCCCCACTGGTCGCGCCGGAACCGCCGGCGACCCTTCGCGGTTCCGCGGTTTGGAGCTGTATCGGGAGAAGATTCCGATTCGGACCGAGACCTGCGAGATCTGCAGCAACCGCTGCCGCATCCGGGTGGCCACCGTGGGCGGTGAGGAGATGGCCTATGGGTTCATGTGCGGCCGCGATTATCACAACGCGCGCTATGTTGAGCGCAACCGCTCGGGCTTCGATCTCGAGAAAACGCGCCGCAGGGCTTTCTCGGATGCTACCCGCGTTGAGCGCGAGAACCAAGCGGGGCGGTCTGCCCGCACCGATTCCGGCCGTGTGGCCTCGCGCGAGGGTTCGACGCAGGCGGCCGTCAGGGTGGGGATCCCGCGCGGTCCGGGGATGGACGAGGAGCTGCCGATGTGGCGGCGGTTCTTCGCGCTGCTGGGCTTCGAGACGGTGGTGCTCGACGATGGGGAGCAGGTTATCCCTGACGGCCGGCGGGTGGCGGCGGCGGAGTTTTGCGCGCCGATGGTCGCTTTGCACGGCGAAGCGACTCGCCTGGCGCCGCGGGCCGACTATCTCTTTCTGCCGGTAAACCTGCAGGACACCGGCGCGCGGCGCAAGCGCAAGGACCAGTACTGCTACTACACCCAGTACGCGATGCCGGTTGTGGTCCAAAGCGGCGCCGGCTGGAGCCGCGAACGAGTCATAGCACCGGTGATCTCGGCCGACGGAGGACGGCGTACACTGATTA
>PUNW01000264.1 GCA_003552665.1 Spirochaetaceae bacterium
CTATCTGCGCGATCCCGGCCCACGCGATGATCTTCTTGGCCTCGGCCGCGTCCACGAAGCTACGCACCATGTTGACGTTGCGGTACAGCACGTTGTACTGCGGGTCTTGGTGCGCGCCGTTCACGCCCTCTTCCGCAAACAGCACCGCAATCTCGGGCCCGGCCACGCCGCTGATGTAGGAGTGATAGTTGAGGGGGCGACCCAGTTCGTCCTCTATTATGTCGAGCGCTTTTCTTTGAGCGCGGATCTGCTTGCGCGTGATCGGAACCCCGCCGACGCCCTGCGGTGTGCCCTCCAGAAGACCGTCGATGTGGCTTTGCCCCGCGGTGCGGATCACCATCAGGTGGTCGGCACCGTGCCACGCCGCCATGCGCATACGGCGGATGTCGTCCTCGAACCGACCGCTCGCGATCTCGGTCGTTATCACCGGCCGGGGCTGGGGGTCGATAGCGCCGAAGTAAGCGGCCGCCGGCAGGGGTGTGCCGGTTTTCATCGGGTCGGTTGCTTCGTGGTACTCAAACGGGCCGGCATGATGCGTCTTTTCTGCGCCGGTGCGCCACGCCCAGCCGCGGCGCCGCGGTCTGTACTGCTCCAGGCCTTCCAGAATTGCCTCGACGTTCAGCTTGGCGGTGCCGTCCGGCCGATCTGCTTGCGTCATGAACCAGCCCTCCCCGAGCTCTCTCAGTTCGCCTTATCTCAGCTGCGGCCGAACGCCGCGGTTGCCTCCTCCCAGAGGCGATTCTCAGCGAGTGCGAGCCCGGCCTCCCGGACTGAGAGGCCGGTTCTCAGTGCCACCTTGTACACGACGTGCCCCGCACCCTTGGAGATCAGATCGTGGTCTAGTGTGGCGGCCACGATCGCGCCGGCTTCCAGGCTCGAGAAGCCCATTCGCAACAGCACCGACCGTTCTATGGAAGGGGTCGTGTGCGTGCGCGCGAGCTCGAGGAGAGGATCCACGAGCTCTCCGGTCAGGCTCCAGAACCGTTGCTCCAGATCGGCCTCACTGAGATCCGCCAGGTGCCGGCGGCGGCGGGCGAAATCGTCTTTGCGTTCCATGCGCTCACTCCTCCCGCAGCATGCGCTCCACCGCGTCGGGGTTGCTTCGCGTCTCGGCCGCGAGGAACTCGATATCGGCTTCGGTGAACGATAGCACACCGCGTGTACCCGGTGCACCGGAGGCTGAGGCAGGTGCGGCGTGATCGAGCCGTTCGTGCGCAAAGGCTACCGCATGCTTGATATAGCGGCGCTTCAGGTCCTCCAGGTCCAGGTCCTGCGCGGCGATCATCGACGGGTCCTGCGGCAGGACGATCGAGGTTCCGGGAACCTCCTCGCGAGGATCACCGAACCGAACCTCAATGCCGTTCTCGCGGGCGAACGCGAGCTGCGGCTGCACATGCTTCCCGGCGCCGGTATACTCGGTTTCCTGCACCACGATCGTTTGGCTGCTGTCCATCTCTCGGGCAATCGAGAACGCCGCGGCCAAGGACGTGTTGCCGGCCGGGCCGCGCTCGAGCCCCTCAAGGCGTGCCAACGCCTCGGTCATATAGAACACTTCTCCCTGCCGAACCGTGACGTAGCGGTCCATGTAGCGCAGCGGCCGCGCCGCCGAGCGCGGTACGTCGGACCGATCCGGGAAGGTCGTGAACGGTATTCCGAAACCGGTATGGCCGGTGGTGAACGACTTGCGGTTGAAATGGGCGTCGTCGGCCATGTTGAGACCGCTCAGGTCAACACTGGCCGCAATGATCTCGGTGTCTCGCGCGCCGGCCTGGAGCAGACCGCGGGCGGTCCCGGTGAGATTGCCCCCGCCGGCGTTGGTCACCACCACCGCATCCGGCGCGGAGCCGGTCAAGGCACGCATCTGGTCGTGCAGCTCCACCCCGAGCGTTTCGATACCGCTGACGCCGAACGGCGTGTAGAGGCTCGCGTTGAAGAACCCGGTCTCCTCGAGCAGCCGGAGAAAGACAAAAAACAGCTCAGGGCCGACCGTAAGCTGCAACACTTCCGCGCCGAAGGCTTCGCACTTCCGAGCCTTTTCCACGATTTCCGGCTGACCGATGCCGCGCGAGTCGTAGCATTCCTGAACCACGATGCAGTCGAGGCCGTGCATCGCCGCCTGGCTCGCTACCGCGGCGCCGTAGTTTCCGCTGGTCGCGGCAATGACGCCGGTGAAGCCGAGCTCCCGGGCGTGGTGCACCGAGGTAGCCGCCCGCCGGGCTTTGAAGCTGCCGGACGGGTTGGCCGCCTCGTCCTTGAGAAATATGCGCGCGCCTTTGCCCGGCGCGGCATGGCGGCGAGCCAGGGCGGTTATATTGCGCAGCTCCAGAAGAGGTGTGTTCCCGACGCCGTACCGCTGCTGAATACTGCGGACTTCTTCGAATCCGTAGCCCGTGCTGTCCATCATGCCTTCGTAATCAAACGCGATACTTCCGGACTCGAACCGGGAGTAGTCTATTCCCACGGCATTGCGGATTATCTCACCCTTGCGGGCCATAACGGCTTCGTAGCTTTCGACCGAACTGCTCATATCGTTTAGCCTCCAGGTCGTGTCTCGCCCGCCGGCGCGCTCACTGCAGCGTGTTCTTCAGCACGCTGAAGTGCCGGCCGAGCTCGGCCAGTTCCGGCAATGTGCGGCCGTAGGTGTGCGTGTATGCGGGACTGCAGTTGCATAGTTTACCGCGCACCACCCGGCCGATTGCGGTTTCCACCTCCACCTCGTCACCTACCCGGGCCGAGTCGTTGAGTAGAAAGCCGTGCACCCACATTTCCAGCGGTACGGCGCGGGTGTTATTGGGGACTTTGCCCGAGCGCTGTTCGGGCGAGAGCAGGACCGCATGGATCTGAACCCACGCGTCCTTACCTGCGGTTTCGCCGCTCATATGCTCCTCCCTTTGTTACTATTGCAGTAGTAACTTACTGCCAATTATAGCCCCGCGTGCCGACGCTGTCAACGAAAACCCCGCCCGGCCCCCTCCGGCCGGGCCCGCTCAAGCACTGGGCCCCGCCGGCCGGAGGCTTTGCCCGCCCGGCCCGGCGTCCTGGCGCCGGCCGTCTACTGATTGAGGAACCCCAGCTCGATATGACGGAACTTCTTCCGCAGTAGGGCCAGGTTCTTACCGTAATGGTAATCCATCTCCTTCCCAAACGTTCGCTGCATTTCGTGAATGAACAAGTCGTGGATTAGGTAATTCTCGATCGAAAAAACCAGCCCGAAGTTGCGCGTCCAGACAACCCTGGTCGGTCCCGGCCCACCGAGGTCACCGGTAATGCAGACCGAGGAATCAGCGGAGCAATCGATCGTTCGGCCGATAGTATCGATACTCTCGAGGTGCTGCCGCGCGTGGAAGTAGTATTCGCCGAAATCAATCTCGGTTTCTCCATAGACAAGCATGAACAGCTCCACTCCCCGATCGTGGGCACGTCGGAGCTCCTCCTTGATCGGCAGGAAGTCCTCCAGCCAGATCCCGATATATACCTTCCGTTGCGCCTCGGCCACGATCTCACGGACCTTCTCGATCGCTTCCTCCCCGTCCTTAATATTCCAGACCGGGTCAAAATCCGAAACGAACCGGAAGTTGGAGAGCTTATCCTCGAGCTTCCTTGTGAGCTCGTCATTGTCACGCTTGATTTTGTCCACCAACTCCC
>PUNW01000279.1 GCA_003552665.1 Spirochaetaceae bacterium
GGGCGGGTATCGCGCAGATAGACGGCGCCCATAACGCCAACGCCACCGCGCGCGAGGCCTGGAAGGTGATGCCGGAGCTCATCGTGCAGCACGCGATCAACTGCATGTACTCGGTGAAAGCGGGTGTGCCGAAGGAAAGCATCTGCCTCTCCACCGTGCCGCCCACCGCTCCGCCGGCGCCGGCGATGCGACTTGATCTGCCCTACGCGGTGGCGCTGCGAGAGCTGTTTCGCGGGTACAGAATGCGAGCGCAGCAAAACACCAAGTACATGACCAGTTCCGCGCGTGAGGCCACCGTAACGCATACTCTGAATCTGCTTATTTCGGAGCTTACCGGCGCGGACATCCAATCCACGATTACCCCGGACGAAGGGCGTAACGTACCCTGGCACATCTACAACGTCGAGGGAACAGACACCGCCAAGCAGGCCTTCCTTGGGATGGACGGTCTCAAAGAGCTGATACAGCTGCGGCGGCATGAAAGCCCGATGAAAGATTCGATCCGCGAGCTGAAGGAGCGGGCGGTTCTGTTTCTCGAAGAGATCCTCGAGACCGGCGGATACTTCAAAGCCGTGGAGCAAGGCTTCTTCGTGGATTCCGGTCTCTACCCTGCCCGCAACGGGGACGGAATCGCGCGGCAGATACGTGGCGGCGTCAGCTCCGAAACGGTATATCAGCGCGACCACGACTACATGGCGCCGGTGACGGCGCATTTCGGGTACAACAACCTGGAGCAGTACGGGCCCGGGGCAACCGCGGATCCGTCCAGCCTGATCGGTGGGTGTACCTTCGAGAACCCGGAGAAGATCGTCTACATAGACGAGCTCGACCCGGACGACAACGTTCACACCCGGCTCGCCGAGACCGCGGAGCTGCGGAGCTCGACCCTGCTGAGGCCTGAGATGGAATGGCAGGGCGACGGGATTGTGCTGCTGACGCTGTTTCTCCCGACCGACCGTCGTACCGCGTCGGTCGCGGCGGTCGAGATCGGAAACCGCATGGGCCTCGAGGAGGTGGAGGTGATCCACACCGAGGTAATGCAGCCCGCTGAAGGCGTTCGGGTGGAGCTCAAGGGACGGTTTAACCAGGTGATCGACACAAGCACGCTCGAGATTCCTCCCGAGGAGAAGGTGCTCAGCCACGAAGAGATCTCCGATGAAGTTCACCGGCGTTCGATGAAACTGGTTGCCGCCACGGTGGGCGAGGACGAGCACTCGGTAGGTCTGCGTGAGATAATCGACATCAAGCACGGCGGGCTGGAGGCGTTCGGCATCCAGGTGGAGTATCTGGGAACCTCGGTTCCGCTTGAGAAGCTGGTGGACGCGGCGATTGAAACAAACGCCGACGGAATTCTGGCCTCCACCATCATCAGTCATTACGACGTGCATTACAAACACATGCGACGGCTTCACGAGCTGTGCCTCGAGAAAGGCGTCCGCGACCGGATCATCCTTATCGCCGGCGGGACGCAGGTGTCGCCGGAGCTCGCGAGGGAACAAGGAGTGGACCGCGGATTCGGGCGCGGGACCACCGGTATACAGGTTGCCACCTTCCTGGTGGAGAAGCGGCGGGAGATCTTAGGCAGCGCATGAAGGTTGAAGTCCTTGTCGCGGAGATCGGCAGCACCACCACGATGGTGAACGCGTTTTCCGGCTTCCGAACCGACAGCCCGGAGTACCTCGGACAGGGGGTTGCGCCCACATCGGTTGAGGCGGGTGATGTGCGCATCGGGCTCGACCGGGCGGTGAAAGACCTGGACCCCACGCTCGAATGGGAGCATTTCTTCGCCACCAGCAGCGCCGCGGGCGGGCTGCGCATGACGGTACACGGGCTCGCCTACGACATGACGGTTAGGGCGGGGCGAGAGGCGGCCTTAGGCGCCGGCGCCAACCTGCATCACGTGACCGCCGGCAAGCTCCGGGATTCGGATATCGAGAAGATCAGGCACATCCACCCCAACATAATCCTGATCGCCGGGGGTGTCGATTACGGCGAGCGCGACACGGCGCTGCACAATGCCGAGAAGATCGCCGAGATGCTGCGAGCGGAAGCGTTAACCATTCCGGTGATCTATGCCGGAAACATCGAAAACCGCGACGAGGTCGCCGCTCTGTTTCGCGGCCTTGCGGCGCGGCTGTATGTGTCCGAGAACGTGTATCCGCGTATCGACGAGCTCAACGTAGAACCCACGCGCGCGATCATTCAGGAAGTCTTTGAAGAGCACATCACCGGCGGGCCGGGCATGGAGCATATCCGCGAGCGCGTCGACGGTCCCATCGTACCCACTCCCGGCGCGGTACTGACGGCCGCCCGGGTGCTGCAGAAGGAGATTGGCGATCTTCTGGTCCTGGACGTGGGAGGCGCAACCACCGACGTACACTCGGTCACTGCCGGGAGCGAGGAGGTGCAGCGCCGGTCGATTGCGCCCGAACCGGATGCCAAGCGCACCGTCGAGGGCGATCTGGGAATCTACATCAACCGCTTCAACATTCTACGAGGCAACGACGCCGAGCGCGTCGCCGCGCGTCTCGGGTACGCGGACGGGGCCGCCGGGCTTGAGACCGCGCTCCGTGCGCTGCCTGCCATCCCTGAAACCCCGGACGCGGTCGCCCTCGCCGAGGAGCTTGCCCGTCACGCCGCGGCTCAGGCGCTGCTGCGCCACGCAGGGCGCTACCGCAGCCTCTACGGGCCGGAAGGAAAGAAGCAGGTCGCCGAAGGCAAGGACCTGACTGCGGTAAAACACGTGCTTGCCACCGGCGGGGCTTTGACGAGGCTGCCGGGTTGCCGGCGTATCCTGCGCGAGGTGATCGAAAGCTTGCCGGCCGCAACGCTCGCTCCCCCGCCTGATGTGAAGACGGCGTTCGATTCGCTCTACATCATGGCATCGCTCGGCGCCCTGAGCACGCGTTTCGAGCCCGCTGCGACCACACTGCTGATGAGCAGCTTCTTTCCTGAGCATTGACACCCATGTGCGCCAGGTCTATAATCACTACTTGAGTAGTGAACTCTTGTTTGCCGGATCACCGCGGCACCGTCGAGCAGCCGCGGTTGTGAAACGCTACCGCCGGAACAATCCGGCACCCGGAGGCAGTATGGATTACCTGAAAGATAAACCGATTGCGGTCCTGGGGGGCGGCGACACAGCCAGGGGGCACGCGGCCTGCGCCGCCCTCGGCGGCCGGGAGGTGCGGCTCTACGAGCTGCCGGAGTTCTTCAACGACCTTGGCTGTATAAAAGACAAACGCGAGATTCGGCTCGGTGGAATACAGGAAAGCCTGTACGGGTACAAATGCGAGGGCCTTGCCACTCTGGACGTGGTGACCGACGAGATGGGTAACGCGGTCAAGGGCGCGGGCATCATCATCGTTGCGTTCCCGTCGATCGGGTACAAGGCCTTTTTCGAGAAGCTCATACCTCACCTGGAAGACGGGATGGTGATTCATTTTACAACCGCCAACTTCGGATCCCTGATACTCCGAAAGATGATGCGTGAGGCCGGGTGCACCAAGAAGGTGATCATCGGCGAGTGGAGCAGTCAGCCCTACGGGATACGCAACCGAAGCCGCGGAGGGGTGAAGATGCCGGAGATGAACATCAACTACTGGGCGATCTCACTGCGCGGCGCAACGCTGCCGA
>PUNW01000068.1 GCA_003552665.1 Spirochaetaceae bacterium
CCCCGCGTTTCGTCAGGCTCTCCATCGAGAAAGACGCCAAAAACTCGGTCAACTGGTCGCGCATCTCGTCGGTGAAGCGCTCCTCACGCTCCAGCAGGGCGACAACCCTATCGATTTCGTCCTCATCGGCTTCGAACACCCCGTGCAAGCGCGCGAACATCCTTTCCGTCACCTCGCCGAGCTTCGCTATTTCGTTGCGCACCTCCACCAGATAGAACTCCGGGCTCTGGTGAATCTGCTCGCCGACAATCGGCAGGCGGTAACTGCCTACCGCGCGCTCGTCCTCGGTGCCCGGTACCACCCGCTCGACCAGGCGAACAAGCGTTGTTACGAATCCCACGCACAACAAGGTGTTGGTCAGGTTGAACAAGGTGTGGAACATCGCCAGATGCGCCGGCAGGGCGGCGAGCTCGCCCTCCACAGGGTACGGAGACCCCGGAATGATTGCGTCCACCAACTGCAGAAATGCCGGGAAGACCGCAATCATCCACACGACCCCGACTACGTTGAAGATGAGATGGGCGCGGGCGGCGCGACGAGCGGATAAGTTGCCGCCGATTGCAGCGAGGTTGGCCGTGATCGTAGTTCCGAGATTCTCTCCGAGGATGATCGCCGCCGCGCTCGGATAATCGATCCAGCCTGCGAACGCGGCGGTGAGCGTGATGGCAATTGCGGCTGAAGAGGATTGCACCACAATCGTGAGAACGCCGCCGATCGCTACAAACAGCAGAACTGAGGCCAGGCCGTCCCCCCCGAGCAGGCGCATGTACTCCAACAGTTCGGGATACTCGGCAACGTCCGGCACCGAATCGCGCAGGAACGACAATCCGAGAAAGATAATGCCGAAGCCGATCAACGCCTCGCCGTGGGGTGTATGCCGCGGCTTTCGATTGAATACGAACAGCGCTCCGAGACCGACCGCTGGCAGTGCCGCGGCCGCAACGTTGAAGTCGAGCCCGATCGCGGCAACCAGCCAGCCGGTGAGCGTGGTTCCGATGTTCGCGCCCATGATCACACCGACCGCCTGCGTCAGCGAAAGCAGCGCGGCGTTCACGAAGCTGACGACCATAACGGTGGAGGCAGAGGAAGACTGCACGAGGATGGTAAGCAGAACTCCGGTCGCCACTGCGATGAAGCGATTGCCGGTCATGTAGTTCAAGATGGCCTGAAGGCGCTCACCGGCGGCGCGCTGCATCCCGTTGCTCATCGTGCGCATCCCGAACAGAAACAGTCCGAGACTTCCGGCGACCTGCAGTAAGGTAATCATAAGCTACCTCTCGACGTAGGGGCGTGCGTTGGCGTCTCAGTAGTATCATAGGTGAACCCGCAGATACAACGCGCAGCCCTCCCGGCCGGCGCGGCCACCGCACCGGGGGAGCTCCCGGAATTGCCACCGCAACCACTGGTCGCATGGCAGCTGTGTTTGCGATATTGTAGAGCAGGACGAGCGAGGGAAAAGCCGTATGGGAGACGCGACACGCACGCCCGGTGGAGACGAGGAGGTCATCGAGCGCACCGACCAACGGGTTACTCCGCCGGACATGTACAAAGTAGTGGTGCTCAACGATCACTATACGCCGCGCGAGTTCGTGGTCGAGGTTCTCATGCAGATCTTCCGCAAAGAGGTGGAGGATGCCCACCGTATTATGATGACCGCGCACCGCAGCGGCAAGGCGACGGTCGGGCTCTATACGTATGATATCGCCAATACGAAGGTCGCTCTTGCGCGCAAAGCCTCGAAAACCTACGGGTACCCGCTGAAGTTTGTCGTTGAAGGAGCGTGAGGGAAAACCTAGCGCTCCGACACCAGGATGCGACCCGCCGCGTCATACCCAATCGTTACCGCTCGATGGGTGTTTGAGTGCTCGAGGGTTACCGTACCGGTAATGGCACTGCTGTCCTTCAGGATGAACTCCTGTCCGGGAAAGATCAGGTAACCCTTCATGCAGACCAAGAACTCGGGGTCGTCGTCGAGCAGCCGGACGATCCTCACCTTACGGCCGGAGCTACAGGCATTAAGCGGCACGCTGATCGCGGTCTCAATCGAGCCGCTGGAACTGGGAATGGGATCGCCGTGCGGATCGACATCCGGATAGCCGAGGTACTGCTCGAGCTTGTCGATAAACCTATCCGAAACCGCATGTTCGAGACGCTCCGCGTCGGCATGCACCTCAGACCAATCATAGCCGAGCACCTGTTCGAGGAAGGTCTCGATCAGGCGATGCCGGCGCAACATGCGCAGCGCCAGGTTCTCACCTTTGGTCGTCAGCAGAACACCCTGCCTCGGGTGGTAACTCACCAGCTCGACGTCGTCGAGATGCTTCACCATGGTAGTGGCCGTTCCCGGCGTAACCCCCATGGCTTCGGACAGACGTTTCATCGGAACCACGCCCTGACCGAGATGCTCCTGTTGGGTATAGATGATCTTGATGTACTGCTCAACCGTGCTTGAAGGCATTACCCTTGCCGCTTACTCGCCTACGGACGCGCGGGGCGCAGACCGCGCCCGCGACGCACCAGGCCGTATGGTGCAAATATCATCGCCACCACGAACAGCGCCAGGGCGACCAGCACGATTGTGCCTCCCGAGGCCACATTCAGTCGGAACGAGAGATACAACCCGAAGGCCGCCGAAAATGTCCCAACCCCCACTGCAATCGCCATCATGCGCGGCAAGCGGTTCGTAATCAAGTACGCCGTTGCGCCGGGGGTGATCAGCATCGCCACCACCAGTATTATACCGACAGTTTCCAGGCTGGCAACTATCGTCAGGGTCAACAGAAGCATCAGCCCATAGTGGATCGCTCCGGTGTTCATCCCGATCGCGCTCGCGTGCACCGGGTCAAAGCAGTACAACAGGAGCTGTTTGTAAAACAGAAACACGCACACCAGCGCCAGCAGACCGGAGACCGCAGTCATCATAAGCATCGGGAGGCGAACACCAAGCACGTTACCGAACAGCACATGCATCAGGTGCGTTGAGGTTGCGATTCGGCTGATGATCACGACCCCGAGAGCGAACGCACCGGTGAAAACCAGGCCCATCGCCGCGTCTTCCTTGACTCTCGTGTGGCGTTCTACAGCCCCTATCGCAACCGCGCTTGCAGCCCCGCTCGCAAACGCCCCGATGAAAAACGGAAGATTCAAAAGGTAAGCCAGGGCGACACCGGGTAAAACAGCATGCGAGATTGCGTCACCGAGCAGCGCCCAGCGCTTGAGCACCACATAACAGGAAAGGACCCCGCACACCGCACCGACAATCAACGCGGTCAACAGGGCGCGCTGCATAAAAGCATACTGAAACGGCTGCGAGATGACCGCCGGAAACAACGAAACAAAGGCGGCAAACACCCGCACCAACGCTTCGGTCGCGGCGATCCCGACCTCGTAAAGTCCCGTTGCCAGTTGTGCAACCCGGCTCACCATACCTGCCCCTATATCTGCGTCTAGACCTGCGTCGATACCTGCTGCGCGTGGCGGCGCAACGGCGCGGCGCCGTGAAACATCTGAAGCAGGTTCTCGTGGCTCAGGACCTCATCCGGAGATCCCAGTGCGATAACTGAACGGTTGAGCAGCAGCAGACGATCGCCGTGCTCTTCGGCACTCTGCAGGTCATGCGTCACCATTAAC